>CAIPVD010000027.1 GCA_903868375.1 uncultured delta proteobacterium | reverse complement strand
GTTCAGCTAAACGATACGCATCCATCTATTGCGGTCGCCGAACTAATGCGCCTTCTGATAGACGAACGTGGGCTTCAATGGAACGAGGCGTGGAAGATCACCAGAGAAACGTTCGGCTACACTAATCATACACTTTTGCCGGAAGCGCTGGAAACGTGGCCCCTGCCGCTATTTCAGGAGCAGCTACCGCGGCATACAGAGATAATATTCGAGATCAATCGCCTATTTTTGGATGACGTACGCGAGCAATTCAAAGGCGACGATGAACGTGTGCGACGGATGTCTATCATTGACGAGACGGGACCAAGGCGCGTGCGCATGGCGAACTTGGCATGCGTCGGTAGCCATATGATCAATGGCGTTGCAGAGCTGCACACCGAACTTCTAAAGACGAACGTGCTAAAAGATTTCTACGATATGTGGCCGGCACGTTTTTGCAACAAGACCAATGGCGTCACACCGCGGCGTTTCTTACGACTTTCTAACCCCGAGCTCTCAAGTTTGATAACGGACGCGATCGGCGACGGTTGGGTGACGGACCTAAAACTCTTGCGTAAGCTGGAAAAGTTTGCAGACGATGCGGCGTTCAGGAAAAAATGGCGCGGAGTGAAGCGCACAAAAAAAGAACAGCTAGCAAGACATGTACAATTACTTTCCGGCGTCGAACTGGATCCCGACTGGCTCTTCGACGTGCAGGTCAAAAGGATCCACGAATATAAAAGGCAGCACTTAAATGTTCTTTATATCATTTCTCAATATTGCCGGATGAAGAGCAACCATTCTTACAAGCCGCTTCCGCGCGCATTTCTATTCGGCGGTAAGGCGGCGCCCGGCTACTACATGGCAAAGCGTATCATTAAGCTAATAAATTCGGTGGCAGATGTGGTCAACGCCGATCCAGTTGTAAGCAAGCGGATGCGTGTAGCATTTATCCCAGATTTTAACGTTCAACGTGCGCAGCTCATCTATCCTGCGGGCGATCTTTCCGAGCAAATATCGACGGCGGGCAAAGAAGCATCCGGTACCGGCAACATGAAGTTCATGATGAACGGCGCGGCAACGATCGGAACGCTCGACGGAGCCAATATAGAGATTCGTCAGGAAGTTGGAGCCGAAAATTTCTTCCTCTTTGGCCACACGGCGGAAGAAGTGGAACGAATTAAGCACGATGGCTATCGCCCCGCTACTCTCATCGAAAGCGATCCGAGGATCGCTGAAGCGTTATCGCTTCTTTCATCGGGCCACTTTTCTAACGGTGACAAGGAAGTATTCTTCCCAATAGTTGAAAATCTGCGTTGGGACGATCCATATCTGGTACTTGCAGATTTCGCCAGCTACGCGGCCTGTCAGGAGGAAGTAAATAAAGCGGGCGAGGATAAAGAGCGCTGGACGCGCATATCGATACTCAACACGGCACGGTCTGGAAAATTCTCTTCGGATCGCGCGATAAAAGAATACGCCGAGAATATCTGGAGCTTGCGTCCTGCAGCAGTGAGCACGCGCGATAGGTCGATCCCAAGAAAAAAGATAAGTTAGATTCTCATTTACTGCGAAAGTAGATTACAATCCATAGAATAGATATCTTCATTCTTCAACGTCACAGCCGAGCCGCCTTTGCCGGATGCCGGCGAGGCAACGAAGATCTCCGTTACATCGCCCGCTGAAATGGGATGAAGTTCATAATAGATGCCCTTCGTAGAATTTGCAGCGGTACCTTTAAGTTTTAATTCGGGCACTTCAAGCATCGTCTTCTTCCCGGCTTTCACCACTATTGCAGTGGCCGTACCTGTAATACCCTGATCGCCTTTGTAGAACACATCATTATATGTAGCCTTTGTAGATATATCTACCTTGGCAACTTGCGCACCGTTCTTTCCAAACGGTTTGCAGCTAAAGGTCTCGTGAATAGGTTTATCGAGCGCGTCTGCTGGGTCCACGTTCTCTGCCCTGCATTCATAGCTTAAGAGCAAAAGTGCTGTTACAAATATCAGTGTTGCAATTTTCATACATTTTCCTTTCGATGCAGACGATCGGCACTACGACTGAAGCGCCATAAGAACGATCATGCTGATGAGCGCTAAAATAACGCCAACTATTAAGATCTTGTGGTGCGTTTTGAGTATCATATGACGAGTAAAATAACAGAATCAATTAGACATAACAAGATTAAAACCCAACGCTCACCTCTCCCGCTATCTCTTTGCCGCTAAGAAGCGCATTGAGAGTTTCGTTCGAACATTTTGGAAGCGTGGAAGTGAAAGTTAGATGGGCTGTTTTATCTTGAACGTCCTTAAATTCGAACTGCACATCTTTTAATGTGAACTCCGCCATCTTCTCCGATGATTCGGAAACACTTGCTAGACTTGACTTGTATGCGGTGACATTCAGATCGATAGCGGGCACAAATACCTTCTTCTCATCGTCCCAGTTGATCTTTATTTCGGAGCTGGCTACTTTCATGCCAAGAGTCACGGGACCAAACGACTCGGGAATGCCCGCAAGTGAAGCAAAGAGTTCAGGCAATTTTTCAGCCTTAACGGTTATACTGTGGTCCCCTTTTACGATCTGCGCCTTCATATCTCCGGCGAACGATACTGGGCCAAAACTTGGGAAGCTAGGAAGAGAGACATCGATCTGAACCTTGGCATCTATACTTGAATTTTCCGCTACTTTTCCAGTTAGCATCGTCCCTTGCGTATCTACCGCAGAAGTTTCTGCCTTACAAATTGCCGACTGCATGAGAATTAAAGCTACGATCAGTGTTATTTTTGTTTTCATGCGCCTGTTTATGCACGAAAAAAACTATGTTCTCAATACGCGCTGCGCAATTATATTATTTACGCAGTGCGCATTCGCATAACTTAAAACTTTCTCATTGACTTGCGCGCCTGCATGGGCGAAATGAAGCGCACTTATGGCTACTATAGATGAATCGGCGCGTGGGGAAATAGAGCGCCGCAAGACATTTGCGATAATTTCTCATCCCGATGCCGGCAAAACGACCGTCACCGAAAAGCTTCTTCTATTCGGGAATGCCATTCAGATGGCTGGAACGGTAAAGGCCAAGCGTTCGGAACAGTTCGCAACCTCTGACTGGATGGAAATTGAAAAGCAGCGCGGAATATCTGTCACCTCCTCCGTCATGCAGTTCTCGTACAGGGACCACGAAATAAACCTGCTCGATACGCCGGGGCACGCGGACTTTAGCGAAGATACCTACCGCGTGCTCACCGCGGTCGATAGCGCGCTCATGGTGATCGACGCCGCAAAGGGTATCGAAACGCAGACGAAAAAACTTTTTCAAGTCTGCCGCGATCGCAACATGCCGATCATGACGCTCATGAACAAGATGGATCGAGAGGGCCGCGATCCGTTCGAGCTCATAGATGAACTTGAAACACAGCTCCACTTAGACTGTGCTATCATGACATGGCCCATCGGCCAAGGAAGCGAGTTTCGCGGAGTTTATGACTTGATAAATAAGTGCGTGCGTCTCTTCAAGCCGAACGTGAAGGAACGGATAGAAGATGCAGATATAAGTATCATCGAAGATCTCGACGATCCAAAACTCTTAAAAGTCATCGGCGAAAAACTTCTCGCCAAGCTCAAAGAAGAATTGGAGCTGATAGAAGGCGCCAGCCAGGAATTTAGGCGAGCGGATTTTAT
>CAIPVD010000026.1 GCA_903868375.1 uncultured delta proteobacterium | reverse complement strand
GTTTTGCCTGTGCCCTTGTTACCGATCAACACTACGTTCCTGATCTTGTCGCTTTCGTAAACTTTCATAATGAGCTTCCTCCTGTTATGTTAGTTGACAGCGTTTATGTAAGATTTGAAAGGCTTAGCGCAAGACGGGTCAGCTGGCAATTGAATTTTTAAGAAAGGCTTCGTAAAGCTTTTTGACGTTTTTTTCACAAACGAAGTCGTGCTGGCGAAAGCCTCCGCCGAAGGTTTTTGGGATATGCATCAGCTCGTGGATTATCGTCATGTCCTGCTCTTCTTTGGTCATACGCTCGAAGCGATCCAAGAATTCGATAACGTAGAAAGCCTTAACTTCCATCGCAAGCTGCATGACCTTAGGCAAAGCATGGCAACGGGCTATGGTCCGTTTCGTCTTGCTGCCTCTGCCTCTAATGCAGGCGACGCGATTGCAATCGATATGATCGAAGTTAAGCTTCCTTATTATCTCGCACATCCGCTGCTGCAGGTCTAACGCGATTGAATATTGCATGGCAGATATGTTCTATGGATGTGGAGAAAGAGCAAGTAGAAATTTATTGGCAGATCGTTTCCGTTCCAGAGGCAAACGCCACTTTTCCTCCGGAGAACGGGAACGTCAATGTCCCGGTAAGAGGATTGCAGGTGTATGTGTTGCCATCGAAGCTGACCGTTGCTGGCGATGAAGCCGTAAACACCAGCGTGACCGTCTGCGTTGGCACATCGAAAACACTTGTCGTTGCTCCGGCGAGGCTTACAGTGCCCGTATAATCGACGGAATTAATTATCACCATTACGGTCACATCGCCGCTCGAAACATTGCTGCCCGAGGCTTCGTCCACAGAATAATGTGGGCCCTTGGTTCCGATACTATCAACCGTGATGGTAGATAACGGAATGGTCCCCGTTAAATCATTCGTTGTCACAAGCGGTGCATATGTATCGCTTCCAACAGCAAAACTGACCAGCTGCATGTTGTTCACATTCGACGTCTGTTGAGTATCCGACATATTGTAATCGACGGGAACAGGTACCTGGCCGGTTCCGTGCCCCACGAGCGCGTAGGTATATTTTCCGGTCATAAGATCGGAATTTTCTCCGATCCCTATCGTATTCATATAGCTGCTGCTATAACCCACGTCCGTTCCGCTTATAACAGCCCCGCCACTATTGACGTAACGCTGATCGATGTCGTTATATGCTGCCGAAGCGCTCGCGAACATCGACACGGCAACGAACTGCACACCCGACTCCGCTATCGCCTTTGCTATCTTTAGCTTAGCGGCGTCGGCTACCGATATAATGGTTATCTTATATACAACTGCCGACATGGCGACACCGCTCAAACTTTTGATATTGGCAAAGAACGTGAACGTGCAGGCATCGCTAGCTGCCGGCAAAGTAGCGGGCGTTATAGTGTAGCCATTTGCGGTAGCGGCGTCGGCTGCCGTGACGATAGCAATGGAGCCTGCCGCAGTGCAACTAAGAGTTATATTGCCGGTCGTGGTTACTGTTGAACCATTCATCGACTCTGAAAAAGCCACGCTAAAGGAAGCATTATCGGCAGAGACCTGTGCTGAACCGGAAGAGTTTATAGTGTTCCCACTCGCATCTTTGAACAGCGAGATCGTCGGAGCGGCCGAGCCTCCGCCGGAGGAACCGCTGCACGACAAGGCCAAGACGGCATAGCACAGAACGCATAACAATGTGGTAGATGCTCTTTTCATAATTTTAGAACCTCCTAACCGCGAACGGACATTATAGTACCATTAATACCGCGCAATTTGAAGTTATTTCATTCACGGCATCGGACGAATTTATCATTTTACATTTCATTAACTTTAACTTATTTTACCAGCCCTATGATCAAATTCTTCACGTTTCTGGACAAGGCGTTTGGCGTCGCCATTAAGGGGCTGCTTGTGGCCTTCTTGCTCACCATGGTCCTACTTGTCGCCGCGCAGGTGATACTGCGAGATTTCTTCGGCAGCGGCATTTCGTGGTCCGACGTGGCGGCACGCAACATGGTACTTTGGATCGCCTTCTTCGGTGCGATACTTGCCACGCGCAAAAGACAGCATATCTCGATAGACATCATCACCAGGTTCATTCCGCGAACACCTAAAAATATCGTCCGCATATTTATAGATATCTTCGCCTGCGTCGTCTGTTTCTATCTTGCAAAAGCATCGGTCGCATTTGTTCAAAGCGAAAAAGCGATGGGCGGGCTCTGGATCGTTCAAGTAATAATCCCGTTCGGCTTTGCAATGGTATCGCTCGAATATGCAGTAGGCGCGGTTCTTGACATCTTACGCATTGGCAAACCCGTGGAGGCGAAATGATCAGCCTCTACCTTGCCATCGTTATAATATGCGCACTTTGCGGCGCCCCGCTCTTCGTCGTGTTCGGAGCTCTCGCGATGCTGCTATTTAGCACCGCAGGCATCGATCCGCAGGCCGTTATCATTGAACTGTTCCGCCTAGCTTCAGCGCCAACTTTGGTTGCAATTCCGTTATTCACATTTGCAGGATATTTACTGGCAGAATCCAAATCACCACAGCGGCTTGTTAATTTATATCGCGCACTCTTCGGCTGGATGCCGGGCGGCCTAGCAATAGGCGCGTTCATCGTCTGCGCATTCTTCACCGCGTTCAACGGCGCTTCGGGAGTGACCATCATCGCCATGGGCGGGCTCTTGTATCCGATACTTTTACAAGAAGGTTATAAAGAACGGTTCTCGATGGGGCTCTTAACGACGGGCGGAAGCGTTGGCTTATTATTTCCGCCGAGTTTGCCGTTGATACTTTACGCGTTAATGGCGCAGGTGAATATCGACGCGCTATTCCTTGCCGGCATCATTCCGGGAATTTTGCTTATATTTCTGCTCTCACTTTACAGCGCAGTGCAAGGTGTGCGCTTCAAAGTTAAACGGATTCCGTTCAAATGGAAGAACGTATGGCCGGCGCTTCGCGAAGCCGTGTGGATATTGCCTCTGCCATTCGTGGTGCTGATAGGTATATATAGCGGATTCTTCGCAGTATCAGAAGCCGCCGGCGTAACCGCAATATATGTGCTTCTTGTTGAGCTGCTCATCTACCGCGATCTAAAAATTACGAAAGACATTCCGCGCATCACCGTCGATTCGATGACGCTCGTTGGAAGCGTACTTATAATTTTAGGCTGCGCGCTTGGTTTCACGAACTACCTCATCGACCAACAGGTGCCGATGAAGATCTTGGAATTCATGCACCAGTATATTTCTAGCCGGTTCATGTTCCTTTTCGCGCTGAACATCTTTCTACTCGTAGTTGGATGTCTGATGGATATCTTTTCGGCAATCATTATCGTTGTGCCGCTAATTGTACCGATAGCCAAGGAGTTTGGCGTTAGCCCCGTTCACTTGGGCATCATCTTCTTGACGAACTTGGAAATTGGCTACATACATCCGCCGCTTGGAATGAACCTATTTATTTCAAGCCTGCGTTTCAAGAAGTCGATACTGCAGCTAAGCCTTGCAGTTCTTCCGTTCATCGCGGTGCTTCTCGTCACACTAGGCATCATCACCTACGTGCCGGAGCTTTCCATGTGGCTGGTTAATTTGTTTGGTAAGTAAGAGCCACTCATCCGAACATTCCATCCGTGCTGACCTCTTGGCACTTCATGAACACCTTAACAGGATCATGGGTTGCGCATTTTATATTATCCTCGTCTTCGCAATAGATCTCTATGCTCTTGCCAACCACCTGTTCTCTGAACTTAAAAAGTCGCTCATGTGTCAGAGAATATAGATAATGCGGCACGAACTTTTCGATATAAGGAATCTCTTCAATCGGATCATTGCCTAACGAACCCAGATTTTTTTTCGCCAATATCTGCTCGCGCATTTTAGGATCACAGATCATTGTACCCGAAGCTTTTTCACCCAACAGTCCTATATACCAACATACATTATGCAACTCTCCAAAAAATCCTTTATAACCATTAACAAAACCATGTTTTGAATCGGCGTCATCGAAAGTCTGTTCCCATTCGGAAGCTCTTATGGGGTATCTGTCGTCATTATGTTTCTTCAGTTCCTTGTCGAACTTCACAAGATTCGCCATCATCTCCATCCATCTATTAAGATTAAAACCGATCCCGTAAAATTCTTCGTTATGAAAAAAACGCCGTTCGCCAGGCAAGCTCAACTTTTTGAGGGCCGCTGCATAATCACTGAATAATTCTCTTTCATGATCTCCCGCATTCACATCTATCTTGCAGGTATTATTTGGGTCCCATTTCGACATTGCATTGACTATCTCCGGTTCGGAATGGGTCATACAAAATTCATCGTAGCAGATCGAATACGATTCACATTTCTTTACAGAACCCATAAGTACCTCCTAATTGTTTTTGGCAATGACAAGCGTTATAACACTCGCGAACGATTCGAGCAAGCGGATCTGTTCGGATGACAGATAAGCGTTCGGATCGTTATCTTTAAGAAGACCACGAGACGAACTGCCCGATTTTAAAATTATCAATAGCTTAAACAACCTATGCACCTGAACTTTCAATGTGGCTGGTTAATTTGTTCGGGAAATAGGGCCAGTGGAGACCTGCGGATCTTGTAAACAATATCGTGTGGCTGTTCTATCTTCATGCATTCCCTTATATCAAGGCCAAGCAACGTGACTGTTAACATTTTGTTTATATCTTCGTGAGCGATTATAACAATATCCCTATGTTCGTCATCCCCTATCATTTCTTTTAGAAAAGAAGAGGCTCTTTGATACAAATGGTTATAAGATTCGCCCATTGGCAATGGGCAATTGAATGGATCTATGCAAAATCCTTCATAGATGGCCTTATGTTTTTTTTCGATCTCCTCTTTGGTAAGACTTTCTAAAATACCGAAAGAAATTTCTTTTAGGCGTTCATCTATCTTTAATTCCAAATTTTCATTTTGTTCCTGAACGATTGAAGCCGATCTGAAAGCCCTCCCAAGAGGGCTTGAATATATCGTCCCCTTAACACCATCCCGCCTTAGGTAAGCGGCCAAAGATCGGGCCTGTTTAACTCCCTCATAGGTCAAAGGCGAATCCAGATGCCCCTGCTTTCTCTCCTCCACATTCCACACAGTTTGGCCGTGCCTGCATATGTAAATTCGACTATTCATCGTTCAAAGAAGATTTTAATAATGTCCTTAGATCTGGGGGAATAATATCGTCGTTGATTTGTACCTGAACAAGCGAAGGCCCTTTTGGCAATTTGTCGAAATAATTCAGAACATCTTTGTTTGACCGCAAGGTAACAGCATTAACTCCAAAACCTTTCGCAATTTTTTCCCAGTCGGTATTACATCGTTTATCCAGAACGTCTCCATAGCCTTCACGCGCTAAATGTTTTTCGAGCAGGCCCAATGCATTATTATTGAGGACGAAATAATGTATATCCAGATCGAGACGGCGCACGGTCTCTAATTCATGGCAACTCATCGCAAAGCCTCCATCACCACCGATCCCAAACACCGGAAGATCGGGAGCCGCAATTTTAGCCGCTATTGCAGCTGGAAATCCAAAACCAAGGCTTCCCGTACCACGAGGCGTTACGATCCGTCTTCGATCGCTCTTTGCCTTTGCCACGGCGCCGACCCAGCCAGATGCGACACTTGCATCGGCACATATGATGGCTTCGCCATTAAATCTACTGTTTATCTCTTTTATTATAAGCGATGGGCTTACCTTCATGTCGGGCAATTCATAGCTCGCATAGTAAGATTCTTGCCTTGCTCTTAAAAAGGCGATCTCTTTAATAATTTCCGAACTGTAAAACACTTGAATATCGAAAGTTGCGAGCCTGGATAAAGTTTCCGAAATATCGCCCACAAGTGGAATTTCCTGCTCGCAATTTCTCTGTATTTCGCTTTCATCAATATCGATCCTGATGATCCGGGCGTTCTTGGGAAATAAGGTGTAATTATCCGTGCTCTTATCGCCAAGTTTACTGCCCAATACGATTATTAGATCACTTTTCTTCACGAACTCATTATTTTCCACGCTGCCTTTATTTCCGACCACACCTACGCAAAGCGGGGAATCCTCATCGATCGCCCCCTTCCCATTGATCGTCGTCACAACCGGTATGTTAAATACCTTTGAAAAATCGGCAAGCGGCCGATACGCCCTTGAAAGATGAACGCCACCGCCTGCCAATATGATCGGAGCAGTGGACATCTTAATTATTTTAACTGCGTTTCCCAAGTCACTTTCGCAAGGAACGGTCCTTGTCTTAGGAAAATGAGTACTTGTGCGATGCAACGTACTGTTATCGACAGGCCTTTGCATTAGATCCGTCGGGATCTCCAGCACTGTAGGGCCCGGCCTTCTTGAAGTCGCCGTTTGGATAAGTTGCCTCGCAAAATCATATAACCTGTTCGGATCTTCCAAACGTAACATTTTTTTTACAAATGGCTTGAACATGCCCAGTTGATCACATTCGCCGGTGGCCCATTTTAGGGCACCATCTGTTGAGACACCGCTAACGATCCCAAGTATCGGGATGGAACTGTTCTTGGCTTCGCTGAACGACGGCATCAGCCATGGAGACCCGATCCCTCCCGGTGCGTCAACGATGCCTATTTGATTTGAGATACGCGCATACACGTCGGCCATATACCCTGCGCAGCGTTCACATCCCGCCATAACATGCCTGATCTTGGCCCGTTCATTATAGGCTAGGTACAGCGGCAGCATGGATTCGCCTGGAAACCCAAAGACGTTAGTAACGCCACTATCCTCAAAATATTTCACTAACGCTGTTATTACGTTAATTTCTGCGTTCATTTTAAGTTCAGGCTGTGACACCCTCATTAACCATTAAACCGTTATGCCTGATCGCAGAGCCAAGACATGGGTCGTCATCCAAGAGGTGAGAATAATTGTCCTGTGCGGCACAAGCCGACAACACGCCATTTTCACGGAAGATCTCATTATAGCTCTCTCTGCGCTTAATTAATGCCTTTAGCGTTCCGTTCTCCTCAAGATAATTTCCCATAACGACTGATCGCTCGGTACAATAGTTGCAGATATAAATATTTCCATCTGTGTTAAGGTAATATTTTGAATGGTTCGCACAGTTCTTTACCGGCAAGCCAAATTGCCGTGCAGGCGGAAAACATGAGATCGATATTTTCGTCTTGGATGGATCGTAAATGCTCGAGAGCTTTGAAAAACATTCCATCAGCCGTTCCGGCGTTAGCGAAAGTTCCTTTTCATTATCGTGTGCCCTGCCACTCATAACGATCGGCTTGATCTGTAACGTACTGGTTCCAAGGTCCACCGCTTTCTTATAAATATCGTTCAAAACGGCTTCGTTTAGCCGCCCAAGCGCAACTCGCAGGCAAACAGCTATCCCCTTCTTTGCAGCATACTCGGCGTTCTTTTCGATCACCGACAGATGTTCTTGCCTCGCTCCATTTCTTATTATCGGGAGCATTCTCTTATCGGTTGTATCGTAGGAGATCTTTATCCGAGACAATCTATTAGCTATCAGTAGATCGATCTTATCTTCATTCAACAGAACTCCATTTGTAACGATGCTGGTGAACAGCCCTTCCGGAAGGGCCTGCATTATCTGGATTACGGTATCTAAGGCCAGAACCGTTTCACCGCCAGTGAAATATACGTTCTCAAACCTTGCCAGATTTTGAGGGGCCTCTATCAGTTCATACAGACTTTTTATCACTTTATATTTGTTAACGACTTCGACCTTTTTAATACCATCGTTATTCACACAAAAATCACATCTAAAATTGCAAAGGTCCGTGATCTTTACATCTGCACCAGTGATCGGCTGAAAGTTATTTACGTAGTTCATAGTAGCTCCTCAATTTGAGTTAGATTTTCTGCCAACCAATAATAACGTGCCTTCCTTACGAAAAGCTTTTAGCTCATTAATATCTTTGAACCATCGGCCGTTATATTGTTCTGGTATAGGTGACGGCTCGAAGATCCTTTTTTGATTTACGACCTTTAATCCATTCTCCTCCATGATCTTCGAGTATTCAGCTACAGACCTTGAATATAATGGAATGCCTATTTGTGACTGCCAAACGGTTGTATGCGGATTTTCAGCGTAGTAGTTTATGGCGATCAAAAAAACGCCGTTCGGTTTCAATAATCGAGATACGCTCTTAAAAAGAGATGATATATCTTTAACGTAATAGAGAGCCTCGATCGAGAAAATGTGAGTAAATTGATTTTCGCCAAACGAAAGGCCTTGAACATCGTTCTGTAAGAACAACGTGTTATTGGAATTCCCTCGTTTTGCCACGGCCGAGCCTACCATGGCAGCTGAAGCATCGACACCGACCACAAATCCGTCCTTTATTTTTTTTGCGGTTTCATAAACGGCCCAGCCATCCCCACAGCAGAGATCCAGCACAGATGAATCGTTTTTAAAATTTCCGTTCTTAAAGATAGATTCCCACATAAAATAGTGGCGATGTTCCATACCTTTACTCTTGCCATCCAACACCCAATCATCGAATTCTTTTGCTACTTGTTGGTTCGTTTTTAGAGACATGATCTCTCCTCGACATCTATGCACACGGTTTTATTGACAACGTTCACGAGCTTATCGAGCTCATCGAATGTAT
>CAIPVD010000025.1 GCA_903868375.1 uncultured delta proteobacterium | reverse complement strand
GTCAAGGGCGTTACGGGAAAGTCCGCAGAGATAGATAATATCATCAGCAGTTTTTCTACCAATTGGAAGATATCGCGCATGGCGCTGGTAGATAGAAATATCCTGCGCCTTGCGGTGTATGAACTTTACTGGTGCAAAGATATTCCGGCGAAGGTCACGTTAAATGAAGCGATCGAGATCGCGAAACAATATGGAACGGAAGAAAGCGGTTCGTTCATAAACGGCATCTTGGATAAAGTGGCGAAGGGAATAAACAAGGAATAGCATGAAAAAGGTCGTCGTTGCAAAATCTGCCGGTTTCTGTTGGGGCGTTCGCCGCGCATTCGACAAGGTCGTCGATACGGTAAAGAACAAAGCAGCTGATGAAAAGGTATATACATACGGCCCTCTTATCCATAATCCGCAGGCGGTAGAAACGCTGGAAAAAATGGGAGTAAGCGTTCTTGACGAAATGCCGAAAGATATAAAAGGCACGGTGTTCATTAGAACACATGGCCTTTGCCCGGAGGAACGCGAATCGCTCCGAAGGTCCGGTTCGAAGATCTGCGATTCAACTTGCCCCGACGTGGGGATCATTCAAGGCATCGTCAGAAAACATGTGCGTCGCGGCTACCACGCTATTATCGTAGGAAACTTGGAACATCCGGAAGTTCGCGCGCTACTTGGTTACGCGGAAAATAAAGGCGTTGCCGTTTCTACGAAGGAAGAGATAGAAACGAAATTGCCGACCGAATGGAAGAATGTTTGCGTGGTAGCACAGAGTACGCAGAAGGAAGAAAAGTTCGAAGAGCTGGTGCAGGTGATAAAGAAGAAATATCCGCAAGCGGTAATATTCAACACGATCTGCTCGTCGACGACGGAGCGCCAGGAAGAAGTTAGAATGCTCTCGCGCGAGGTCGATGCGGTGGTGGTTGTCGGCGGGTTCAATAGTGCAAATACCACCAAGCTTGCGCAGATATCGCGCGAAATGGGAACGCCGACCTTTCATATCGAGACCGAAAAAGAGCTAAACCACAACGATTTCGAGGGGTTCGATACGATAGGCGTCACTGCTGGATCGTCTACTCCTAGCTGGCTGATCGAGAAGGTGGTAGAGAGATTATCACAATTTTGATGGATTTTTAGTCTTTTACTTGACAAAACCACAAGAAATCCTATAGAAAACGCGCTCTTTAGTGGAAAACTTAGTTGGAGGAAATTATTTATGTCAGCATGTATCAGATTGACCCGTTGCGGAATGAAGAACCAGCCCTGTTTCAGGGTTGTTGTTGCAGATTCGCGCCGCCCAAGAGATGGAAAGTTCATCGAAGTGCTGGGCACTTACAGCCCAACCGAGGTGGAAAAGAAATTAGCCGTCAATAAAGAGAGGCTCGATTATTGGGTAAAGAACGGCGCAAAGTTATCTCTAACGCTTTCACAACTTGTAAATTCATAAACGCTAGGGAAGGAGAACCTCATATGGACGAACTGAAGCATCTGGTAGAGGAAATGGCGAAGGCACTTGTTGATCAGCCCGATAAGGTCGAGCTCTCGATGGTCGATGGCGAGCAGACAACGGTATTCGAACTTCGTGTTGCGAAAGAAGACCTAGGAAAGATTATAGGCAAAGAAGGGCGCACGGCGCGTTCTTTGCGCACGATACTTGGCGCGGCATCTGCAAAGTTGAAAAAGCGCTCGGTGCTTGAGATTTTAGAATAGTTAATGCGGATCGATATTCTTACCATTTTTCCGGAGATGTTCTCTTCGGTCTTCGCGGCGACGATAATCAAACGGGCGCAGGCGGCAGGTAAGGTTGAAATATCGCTTCATGACATAAGAGATTTTGCAAGCGACGCCCACAGAACTGTGGACGATACTCCGTACGGCGGAGGCGCCGGAATGGTGATGAAAGCCGATATTCTTTCTAAGGCAGTTGAATCGGTGGCGAGCGTTGGTGAAAGAAGGTCGGTGATCCTTCTATCGGCTCAAGGCGAAAAGTTGGAACACAAAGTTGCAGCGGAATTAGCGGGCCTGGACCAAATGGTTCTGATATGCGGGCGTTACGAAGGGTTAGACGAGCGGTTCATTGAATTGTATGTGGATAGAGAGATATCGATCGGCGATTTTGTCGCAAGCGGCGGCGAGATACCGGCGATGGTAGTTTGCGATGCGGTGATAAGGCTGCTTCCCGGAGTTTTGGGAAATGTCGAATCGATAAAGAACGAATCGCATGCGAACGGCCTTCTTGAATATCCGCAATACACGAGGCCGCCGGAGTTCAAAGGATTGAAGGTGCCGGACGTTTTACTCTCCGGCAATCATAAAGAAATAGAAAAGTGGCGGCATGAGCAGTCACTAAAGAGGACGGCCGAAAGAAGGCCTGACTTATTGAAGAAATAAAAGGGAAAGAGGATTTTATGGACATAATGTTCGATCTAAACAGAAGTCAGTTAAAAAAGAACGTTCCAACGTTCAGGCCGGGCGATACCGTCTGCGTCATGAGCAAGGTGAAAGAAGGCGAAAAGGAACGTACGCAGGCATTTGAAGGCGTTGTCATTTCCAGAAAAGGAAGTGCTGCAACG
>CAIPVD010000024.1 GCA_903868375.1 uncultured delta proteobacterium | reverse complement strand
CCGGGGCATTGGATCAGGCGCGTGAAGCTGCAGATTATTACGAGAAGTCCTATACTCTCGAGCCTAAGACCTGCGCCGCTTATACAAGCCGCGCTAAACTTCTTGCCGGTGCCACAATGAAGGACGAAGCGAGGAAGGTGGTGGATAAATGCATCGAAACCGCCCCCGAATGTTCTTCTTGTTATCTCCTTTCGGCTAACTTGTACCTAGACGGCGGCAAAGACAAGGTTTTGAGCGCGATCGATAGTGTTAAGGAACAGAAAGGCCTGGACATCGACGAAAAGTTCTCGCTCGCCAATCTTTACCTGAAGTTTGGCAAGAACGATGAAGCTAACGCCGTCTTAAGGCAAGCGATATTAGAAGTGCCGTTCTCCCCGCTTGCGTACAGGGAATCGGCCAGGATGTACAAGGCGCAACATAAATTAGCGGAAGCCGAACTATCACTTAAAAAAGCCGTGTTCCTCTCCAGCGATCCGAAGTTCAAAGACAAAGATGCTCCGCTCGGCATGAAAAGGATCAGGGCGATGGTCTATTACGACTACGCTCAAATGTTGGAGGAAAAAGGGGATTTAGAGGGCGCGCTCGCCAGCTATGAAGAAAGCCATGAATCGTCCGTTAGCGTAGATTCTGCATATAAGTTAGGCACGATCTACGAGAAGAAGGGCGTAACCGATAAGGCGCTTGAATATTACGCAGTGGTTTACGATTCCTTCGTTAGTTCCGACATGGTTCATATAGCCATGGATGCCGCCGCGAGGGCCGCCATCGTTCAATGGAAAAGTGGCGATAAAGAAACTTCGGTAGATACTCTTAAGAAATTATTAAGGTCCGTTCGAATACCTTCCAACAATTTTGGTGGGCAAATGTTTTATGACTGGAACGTGGCTCCAAACGATGCTTTTACTATGATGGAAAAGATCTTTACAGGCCTGCCCAAAGAGATGCAGCGCTCTGGCGATGTGCGCACCATTTTTTCCTATCTTTATTTTGCGCTAGGGTCGGGTATGCGTTTGGCATCCGAAGAGGCAAAGCTGTATGAAAGGATCGTAAAACTGAACCTTCCAGATGCGTATGAGGCCCAGCGGCTTCTAATAGATATTTACGACAGGCTTGGCCGGAAAAAAGATTCCGCCATGGCCGAGAAGATGTACAATAAACTCGTCAAAATAAGATAACAAGTTGAGGTGATTATGGGAAACGACAATCCGTGCAATGCTAATAATACGCCGGATGGCAAAATACCATTTCAATGCCAGCAAGGCTGGCTCGAGTTTGCCGAATCGCAAAAGCCCGTTCTTTCAGTCAAACATGAAATTGGACAACTTCGGCTTGGCAAAGGAAACAAGGCCGAACTCGAAGAATTAGAAAAGACTTTAAGTCATTTTAATGACCTATTGAACGGGAAAGTTGAGGACGAACAAAAGAACTGCCAAAGCGGCGATATGGTTTCCTGCGGTTATGTAAGTATGTACGACCGCTTCGTAAAATATTTCGGTCCGATAGATGTTTGGCAGATCGCGAATCATAGACCGGTCGAACTTCCGATGAGCGCAGCTGATTCAGAAATCATGATCCCTGTTGGTGATAAAGAATCGAACAATGAAATGCTCTTTGACACAGGGGCCCCAATGCCAGTGTTCTCAAAAAAATATATTGGGCAGCATGAAAATAATTTTCTTAGCATCGATAAACATGTGTTCTATGGTACTACTATATATAGAACTTCGGACCTTAACGTGCCTATTGGATGCATGAGTTACCAGCCGAAGTTCGCTAGTTCTTCAGATATGATAGACTACATGGAAGGTTCAGATATCAAACACGATTATGTAGCTCTATTAGGTTTTGATATTCTGCAGAACATAGGATTTGGCGTTAATTTCGACCGATCGAAATTAACGTTCGATCCGGACGTTGACGGAACTCTTAGCCAAGGAGAATGGCTAGCCGTACCTGTCGATGTATGGGCGAATGGTTCCGGTTATTCGATGGAAGTGCCGGCCCAGATTAATGGCCAGTTAAATGAAAGGTGGATTCTGGATACGGGCAGCAATCGTTCTTCCATGACGAAAAAATGTGCAGACAAGATCAAGGACCTTATAAAGAAGGAAGGATGCATAAGTAAGAGCCTGGCCGGTGAAGTACCCGATGAAGTGGCAACTGCTGATTTCAATATCGGCGATCATTCAGTTGTAAACATTCTCTTCAGCATTACAGGTGCTGATGATCCAAACAGTGTTATAAATGATAATAAAGGGTTCTGTGGTTTAATGGGAATGGATGTTCTTAAAAATTTTAATTTTATCTTCGATCAAGGGACATTCACTCTTTATCTGCAACCGAGGGTGAGAAAACCAAATGAATACTGTATGCACGGAGTCAAACCAAAAAGACAGGATGAAAGGCTGGCTGTTGAAGTAGTTTGCAAGAACAATGCTGCAGAAAGAGCCGGGCTCTTGGCGGGAGATGTTATCGAATCTATCGACGGAAGGGATACAATGAATATTTCTATTTTGGAATTTACTGGTCTGGCATATCCTGGGAATGGGGCTCTCAACTTAATTGTAATTAGAGACGGCAAAAAACTACCCATCAAATTAGAGCGGGCCCATCACTAGGCCGATAAAAGGCCTTTCCTAAAAAAAATAAGCAACTTTTTCAGATTCCTGCCGATAATATTAGTGCATGGCAATCGAACTTGATACTTCTGGAATCTGTATTTCCGAAGACGGATCGCTTCAATATGCTTGTCCAGCGGATGACAGTAAAGATGTTTCAGCGGTACTCCTTGCAAACAAAATAACCGAAGATCTTAAAAAGTTAGGAATAAGCGACGGGGAGATAAAAAGGCTTCTAACTAATAAAACGGTCGTAAAGGAATTTGGACAGCTTTATAGAGCGGCAATGTACGGTGGTAAAGCAAAAATAGACGTACAATGGGTGAATGACAAACCAGTATTGACTTTAAATATCGAAACTACGGTTAATATCTGCAATCCGGGCAATAGCGATAGCGCCATTCATGAATGTACAAGTAAACCTTGGAATGCTTTCAACGATTCCTTTTCGATTCCTGATGAAGGTAAAACCCCGCAGAAGCCAGCCCGCCCACGAAGCATAAGCAAGCACGAAAATAGTCCGAGTACTTCCGATAGCTATTCGTTAATAGATAATGACACGCTGGCGATTGCAGAAGAGATGAACGAACAAAAATTCAAAAAAAGCCTAGCCCACTTTAGTGAAATGGTACTGCATACAAAAGGCGGATGCAGCTCCGGGCACTGTAAAGACAACCCTACATGCTATGTAAACGACGATGTTCAAGGGGAACCAAGATGGGACCTTATTCGTTCCGGCATATGCTTTCTTTGCGGCTGGAAGAATGAACAAAAAGAGGACGATTGAATGGCTAAATGTCCTAAAATAGATGCGGAGTACAAAAAAATGTTCGGCGGCATAGATTCGCCTATGTTTGCAAATGAAGACTCATGTGAAGCGGCGGCAGAGGCAATACACGATGTCGAAGAAAGAAATGGAACTCCTATCATTATTCTATCGCAAGGCAGCCGTCTCCCTCTCGTAAGAAGCACGGAGGATGTCTGGATAAGAGCCTATATTATACCTCTTGTATATCAGACAGCCAAAGATTTTGCAGATGGAAAAATAGTTTTAAAAGAGACAAACGAAAAAATAGGCGAGCTTATTGTTCAAAGATGGAGCAAGATCGACCCTGAATTGCGCAGCCAGTCCTTCCGCGAAATTGCCAACATTGCGGCCCGTGACGATATCAACCCGGCAATAAGTTTGATCTTATCCCGTTTTGCAAAAGCGCTGGTTTCTACTGATATTACGACCGGGCTTCCGGAGGATGAAAGATATTTTCAAATGATATCATCGGATGATCCCTACCGGAAAATAGCTGGGATTAATTTTTTGTTTACAACAATACCTGGGAAAAATTCATCTACATACATTAATAAAGCATTGGAACAAGTTGCAGGGATGATCGCCAGAGACAAGCCGAAGGGTGCGGTTCTTGCGGCAACGTTGGCATTTATGGGGGAGGCCGGACAGGCCCTTCCGACAAAATCCGAAAAGAGCAAGGTTGCGGAGTTTATCTGGCAACTGATACCAGATATAAATGACACGGAGAAAGCACTTGCGATCCATGCCCTAGAGGCACTCGACCATATCGATGCAGCTCTTTGGGATGAAAAAACCGCTACGAGGCTCCTTGCGCTGGTAAACGAGCATAGCTCAAGAGAAAACAACGCGCTCTTTCAAGCAATCACCTGCTACTGCAACGAACGTTTTATGCTCCGTTATCCCGAAAATGGCCACATATCTAGCCTGGTAGGCAATTTTATTGCCATCGCCGTAGGCGACGATGGAGCCATGAATTGGCGTGCCGCAGCCGTTATCGAAAAACTTTTATCGCAGCCCAATTATCCCGCAAAAATGAAGTATGCTATCCTGTTAAACGCCGCCAAGATTGCCTATACAATGAAATCAAAAGGTATAACGGACATATTTGCGGGGAAACCATCTCTTGCCGCTCAATTCCGTAAAACATGTATCGAGCTGCTTGACAACAAAGAATTGCGGGACATTGTAGCAAATTTCATTCTCTACAAACTCCCGTTCGATAAAGAAGAAATATTGGCAGCAGCGAACCCCCCAAAAAATATTTTAAAAAAATAAGCAACTTTTTCAGATTCCTGCCGATAATAATATTAGAGAACAACGCCTGGTAACAGGCAAGGAGGAATCTATGGCCGACAGAGATCTTTTCAAAATCAAACCACCAGCCACGAAGATCGTGCTTCCATCGAGCCCAATGGCCGGTACGGGCGGGCAGGTAGATGCGGTTGCCGAACGCCCAGATTCGAAGAGCCCGTTCCACATCCAGGTCGACAATGGGCTTACGATGCCCAAAGCTTTCCAAATGGCCCCATATTTTAAAGCAAAACCGTAACTTTTCGGCCCAATTGCCGATAGCAAATATGTATGGTCGAATATAAAACCAGTTTCGACAAAGGTTCGCTGTCCTATGAACTTTATGAAATCCTTCTTAAGGATGGCATCCCCCCTAGCGAAGTAGCCGTAGGATGTTACCATGCCGACGGTGCGCAGGCCTCGAGCGATCACGTTATCAATGAAAGAGGTGTTCTTGGTTGCCTATACGAGCATTGGCAGAAGTATCAGTCCGTTATAGAAGGAAAAACCAATTTTATTGTCCCTTGGTCTTTAGATGACCTTGACCCGAACACAACCTTTGACGAGGTAGCGCGACAGAAGGCGACCGATCTCATAGATAGGTCGCGAAAAGGCGTTCTTGCTATGGGGATAGATCCTGAAAGCGTTGAGTTCAAGGCGACGTTGATTTACAGGATACACCAAGAATCCCTATCCGATCCATTCTTCTTTAAAGACGCAAAGGCTGTAGCCGTGCAAAGTGAAAAGAAGTGGTCAGGGAATTACTACGCAAATGTTCAACATGTTCAAGGAAGTGTCTATGCCACAGCTCTCGAGTTTTTACAATCAAAGGTTGGATCGTGCTCACCCAGGGCCAAAGCCCTTTACGTTCTTTATGCAATGGCTGGTTTCGACGTACATGCGATAGATGTTTTTGCCAATGAGAAGGGCATGTGGATAGATCATGTGGCGCTGGCAGTCGATATATCCAAGGACCAAAGGGTAGTTGTAGATCCAACGAGAAGTGAATTTAATTTGAGATACAAAAGTTATTTGATGCTGTCGGCAGTAGAATTTGCTGGCGCGTACTATAACCAGAACACAATATCTCCAGACAAGAATGCGAACAGTGAAAATCGTGACAAAGCGAAGTTTCTTAGCCGGTATTTCACTGCTATTTACGGAGGTCTTAATTATCTTGGAAGCGGGGATGAAGAAAAAGGAATTGAGTTGATTAGACAGTATTATATTGATCCAGACGATCCTCGTCCCGAACTCATGAATCTTGTCCATCTGAAGAGTGGAAAAGATCCAGAAAAATATGCTGAAGCCCTCGATAGATTGCAGAAAACACATCCCGATATCTTTCAGGTCGTAGCAGATCGCGTCGCAATGTACGCTGAAGCTGGTGTGTACAAGGAATGGTCTTACATTGACATATTATTTGATCTCGCAAAAACACCGGCTCAAAAGAAGATAGCATTTTCTTATCGTGCCGAATATCTGGCGCGTAGTGAGAAAATATCTGAAGCAAGGCTCGACATAGAAAAAGTTCTGGAGTTTGGGTCCGATGAGGCTACGTTTGTATGGGGCATAAACATTCTTTTTAAGGGGTTGGATATTGATAATGGCTATGCGCTTGCCAAAAGGTATTATTCTGCGTTTCCAAATAGCCAAAATGCGATCACGGGATTAGTGATTGGTGGTACTGTGAAAGGAGAATATAAATTAGCAGCCAGTCTTGCGGAGCGGGAAGCGAACATTGAGGGCTTTGGGGGCACGACGCTCTTGTGCATGGCTTTTTCTTTGGCAAAAACTG
>CAIPVD010000023.1 GCA_903868375.1 uncultured delta proteobacterium | reverse complement strand
TGGTATAAACTAGGACTATCGCGTCTTTGCCGCCTTTTCTACCGGCGACCAAAACTTCGGTCGTTGCGGTTGCCTCTGGGAAGGGATATTTGCCATGCATATCCGCCACAAAATAACGGCGCAGCGGTATTAGAAGCATAACGCCCATTGCAGAACCAAGAACAGGGATGAAGAATAATTGGAATAGGTTGGTGTACTGGTCCAGCCCCATCACATAAAGTGCTGGCAATACGAAGACCGCGCCACCGGCGACTATACCGGATGTTGCGCCGATCGCTATTATCATCACATTTTCGAGTATCGTGCTCTTTCTTTTAAAGAGGTACGAAATGCCAACCGCCAAGATGGATATTGGGATCGCAGCTTCTAGTCCCGTGCCTATCTTTAGCGTTAGATAGGTGATGGCACCGGAAAAGATGACGCACATTATAATGCCCAAGATGAACGACCGAAGCGTTAACTCCGGCGCCGATTCGCTGCCCGGTATTATCGGCATATACTTTTCGCCTGGTTTTAATTCTCTCCGCGCATTCTCTGGTAGGCCTACATGTTCTTCCGCCATTTACGGCTCCTTTCGTTGGTTAGCGCCTGCACTGTAAGAAAAGTAGTATCATTTTTGATTGAATTGACAAGTGTTTTACTAGCTAAATATCAGTTTACAGATTCGGCGCATGCTTCTCTTGAAGAAGCAGAAGCGGTAGCGCGTTCGTGCATATCTTTCCCTATCCAACCTTTAACAAATATTAGGGCGATAGGTGAGATAAGCGCGATGAGGCCGTAAATAAACCACATCGTTTGTGTGTCCATCGGAAGGCCTAGCTCCGGTTTCGGGCAATATTTTGCGAGGAACCAGCCGGAATATAGACCGGTGATGACCTTGGTGAGGAACCACGGGAACTGCGCGACGCCCATGTAAACTCCGGTCTTCCCCTTTGGCGCAATTTCAGCTGCGAACTGCAGGAATCTGGGTTGCCACATAGCTTCGCCAACTGTCATCGCGATGATGTAGGCAATGAGCAGCACCGGCGTTGGCCCAATAGCCAAGAAGAATGTCGGCACCGCCATGACGAACGTGCCGATGATCATCATTGTATAGACGTTCACCCTGCTCGTTAAGACCGCCACCATAGGGCAGAGGAAGAATATCAGCACGGGATTTATGTTCGAGAAGAACTCGAAATTATTGCCGATGGTCGTTCCCGCGAACGCGCGGTCTATATAATAAGGTACGGTTAGCCACTGGTGCGCAAAAAGCGTTTGCACCGGTATCAATATGAAGATGAAGAAGGTGAACTTGCTATCTCGGAACGGATGGTCCGGACGCTTCTTTAAATAATCCCAGATCGCCGCCACGCCGAAGATAACGAGCGGTGCGTACCAAAGATCATTCTGTGTCTTAAATCGTAGGACAAGGCTTGTAATCGCCGCAAATCCAAACAAGACCGTCGAAAGAATGGGGACATTTTTGTTCGCCGCTTCTTCTTCCTTCGTCTGATCTATCTGCGTAAGCGTACCTTTTACGATCGTCTTCTTGGTAAGAATCGCCATCACGATAACGAGCACCACGAACGACATGGCGGTATAGACCCAGAAAACACCCGTTATTCCGTTCGGCGGAAGTATCTTTTCCGAATGATGGCGCGCGAACGGCGAGATAAGCCCCGCAAGAAAACCGCCGAGGTTCATAAGTCCGTATATCATCGCGTAGCCGACCGCTGCGGTCTTCTCGTTCGTGAACTGTTTAACTCCGGCGTACATGGTGGGTTGCAGCATTCCGTTGCCTATCACCATGACGAATATTGCGATGAGCACCAGATAGAACATCGGCGAATATAGGCCGCCGGTTAGATGCATTGAGCCTGCCATCGAAAGGATCACAAAGCCGATAGCTATGAGCAGCATCGAAATGGCAATGGCCTTTCTAACGCCTATCTTATCGCAAGCGCCGCCCAAGAAGAGCATCGAAAATGTGAAGCCACCCGTTAAGAAACTATATATCCATCCGGCGTGAAGGTCGGTGAGGCCTACGTTCTCGGAGAGATATTTTCCAAGGACCGTAAGCAGCCCGAAATAAACGAGGCCTTGAACAAAGACGTCGGCTACGTTCAATCCCCACAACGCGCGCGGCGCCTTGATAACGCCGCCAAATGTCTCTTTCGTCTCGGCCCACGTTCTTTGAAGCGCTGCGCCAAGGGTTACGTTCTCGCTCATAGGTTCTTACCTCCAATTAAAGCCCTATATACTCTTAAAAGATTTGACAAGGGCATTGTTGGAGCGATAGTTATTGCCACCTATGAAACCAATAAACACAGACAAGGCTCCGAAGGCAGTTGGCCCATACTCGCAAGCGATGGAGGCGGGCGGATTTTTATTCTGCTCCGGCCAGATACCGATCGATCCCGCAACGAACGAGCTGAAGCTGTTCGACGGCGATGTTACGGCGCAGACAAAACTTGTGTTGTCGAATCTCAAGGCGGTTTTGGCGGCAAAGGGGTTAACATTGAAGAGCGTGGTGAAAACGGGAGTGTTCCTGGCCGATATGAACGACTTTGTGAAGATGAACGAGGTCTACGCTGCGGAATTCGGCGACCACAAACCCGCGCGCGCCTGCATCCAGGCTGCAAGGTTGCCGAAGGATGTAAGGGTGGAGATAGAGGCGATAGCGGAGTTATGATAACGACCAATCTGTCATTGCGAGGAGCCCATAGGGCGACGTGGCAATCTCATTTATTTAGATGTATTCATGGGATTGCTTCGCTTTCGCTCGCAATGACGGCGCTACTCTACGCTGCTACAGTTTATGCCGAACCGCAGCATCTTACCATCCTTCATTTTAACGATCTGCACGGCCACGTCGAGCAGGTTGCAAAATTAGCTTACGAAATAAACAAGATAAAGGCAGAGAACGAGAAAAAAGGCTGGTTCACGCTCGTTTTTTTTGGCGGCGACCTTATCTCTGGAACTCCGGTTTCGGCAAAGTACAAAGGTGAGGCCGAAATAACATTTTTGAATGCCATACATAACGATGCGTCGGCCATTGGCAACCACGATTTTGATCAAGGGCTTGATAAACTAGTGACGAACATGAACAACTCGAAGTTCCCTCATATTGCCGCGAACATATATGAAAGGAAGGGCGGCAAATTATTCGTAAAGCCTTACATTATATTTAACCCAGCACATTCACTAAAGATAGCGGTCTTTGGCCTTTCTCACCCGGGAACGCCGAGCCTTACAAATCCGACCAACGTTGCAACGCTAAAATTCGATCAGCCGATACCTGTGGCGCAAAAGTTGATGCCGAAACTCGAAAAAGAGACGAACGTTCAAATAGCGCTGACCCACGAAGGTGTGAAAAAAGATATTGAGCTGGCCGAAAATGTGAAAGGCCTGGATGCCGTGATAGGTGGCCATGATCACGTTAAGGCAGAAAATTATTGCAACGAGGTTAAATCTATTCCAGTTTGCCAGACACCGCCAAACGGTGAAGCGTTGGGCCGCGTCGATCTTGAAATAGACGGAAATAAAGTGAAAGAACTTGGTCACGAGCTTATTGTGATGAATTCAGCGGTTGAGAATGATCCAGCAGTTTCTGCCATCATGAACCCGTTCATCTCATCCGTATCGAAGGAGATGAAAGAGGTCGTGGGGTTTGCAAATGAAGCCCTGCCGCATGAAAGAGATGCGAGAGGTACTAGGCTTGGAGAGCTAATATCCAGATCGATGAAAGAATATACCGGCGCTGATTTTGGAATGATGAATTCTGGCGGCATCAGACGCGGGTTGAAAAGGGGAAATATCACTCGCGGTGATATCGAAGAGGTTCTTGCATTACCGAACATTGTTGTGAAGGTGGAGGTGACGGGTGCAGAGGTCGAAAATTTGCGCAACCATCATTCGGAGAGCAGCTCATATATGGAATGGTCGGGGCTTTTGGCCGATGCTGTATTGGATCCGCATAAAAGATACACCATTGCAACGATCGATTTTTTGGCGAATGCATCACCCGAGCTTAAAAAGGGCCATGTAGTGCAAGATACGAAAAAATATATTAACGACATTTTCACTGAATATATAAAAAGGGAAAAGAAGATATGATGAACGCGCCGCAGGCAGAACCTTTCAAAATAAAGGTCGTCGAGCCAATTAAGATGACAACGCGGGAATACCGCATGGCCGCAATGAAAGAGGCCGGCTACAACACGTACCTTTTAAAGAGCGAAGACGTTTATATAGACCTCCTTACCGATTCGGGAACGTCGGCGATGAGCGACAGTCAGTGGGCCGGCATGATGCTTGGCGACGAGGCATATGCCGGGAGCCGCAATTTTTTCAACATGGAGAAGGCGGTCCAGGAAGTGTATGGCTTCAAATACGTTATTCCAACACATCAAGGACGCGGTGCCGAGCATATTTTAAGTAAATGCGCGATAAGGCAGGGCGACTATATACCCGGTAACATGTATTTCCCTAGCACGCGCGTCCATCAGGAGCTGGCTGGCGGCACGTTCGTGGATATAATAGTAGATGAAGCGCACGAGCCGGACGTTAACCATCCGTTCAAGGGAAATGTCGACTTAAGCAAACTCGAAAAACTTATTGCAGAAGTCGGTGCCAAGCGCATTCCATACATTCATATCGCAACGTGCGTGAACATGGCTGGCGGACAGCCGATATCCATGGCGAATCTTGCGGGACTTCGGGAACTTTGCAATAAATACAAGTTAAGGATCGTGCTGGACAATACCCGTACGGTCGAGAACGCCTACTTTATCAAAGAACGCGAGCCGGGCTTTCAAAATAAGTCGATAAAAGAGATCGTGCGCGAGATCTGCTCGCACGCCGACGCAGTTACCATGAGCTGCAAAAAGGATTCGCTCGTGAACATTGGCGGATTTCTTGCGATGAACGACGAGCATTTTTACAGGAAGGCGCAGAGCCTTTGCATAATCTACGAAGGCCTTCACACTTACGGCGGCCTCGCCGGACGAGATATGGAAGCCGTGGCGCGCGGAATTTATGAATCGGTGGCGGACGATTTTCACATCGCATGGCGGATCGAACAGGTCCAATATTTGGGCGAGAGGCTGATCCGTGCCGGAATCCCGATCGTTCTGCCCGTTGGCGGCCATGGCATCTTCATAGACGCAAAAAAATTCCTATCGCATGTTTCGCAAGACAAGTTTCCAGCCGAAACGCTTGCCGCGGCGCTCTACGTCGAATCGGGTGTGCGCGGAATGGAGAGCGGAACGGTATCCGCCGGCCGCGATAAGAAGACCGGCGAACACAAATATCCGAAGCTAGAACTCTTAAGGCTTGCGATTCCGCGGCGCGTTTATACGAATTCTCACATGAACGTCGTTGCCGATGCCGTTATCAAACTTTACGACAAGCGCAAGGCGCTAAAAGGCCTAAAAATGACCTTTGAACCCGAAGAGATGCGCTTTTTCCACGCGCGGTTTGAAAATCTTTAATTTACTTGCCAAGTAATCCGAGATTTTGTAGTTATCCGACCTTATGGGATTCAGTACAAATTCGTTTTTTGGTCAGGCGATGTCGTTCGCAAATTTTGCGGATGTAACCATCGCCATGAACAGTCACGCGACCACAGGAATGGTTGCTACAATGCCGGAAACTTTTCCATTTGCAATGGCTCCACAAGCAAATTGGCAGGCCGCTTTTGCAGGTGAAAATTTTGGAAACGCAGATGCTGCAAAAAGATTTTCGCAAAACGCGCTTCAAGCCTCGGGAGACGACACCGGTTCTCAATCTCCTTTGTCATTGTATGGGAGATTTCCTACCGTTGGCCATGACGTTATCCAGTGGGCGGAAGAACAGCTAAAACTTGTTCGCGTTAGCGGCGATCCTTATTCGCTTTTTGGCCTTTTAGACGCTTTGGAAAATGCGCGGAAAAATGCAGCTAAAGATCAAAAATATCAGTCTGCATTCGATTATCTTCACAAAAGATTGGGCGAGATATCTGCAGCGGCGTTAGTGGAAGCGGCAGAACGTTTTCCAACTGAAGCCCTTGCGTTGGCAAAGTGGGCGCTTTCTGGAACTAACAATCAAGCGAAGGAGCGTGCCAAAACTCTTCCAACGGATAAACTTTTGGATACAGCGGAACGTGGAAGCAAAGTTGCAATAGAGGCCCTCAAATTATTGGCATGCAATGAAATAGGAAATGTCAACGCGGCTAGTGCCTATAAACGAATCGAAAGGATCGATGCCCTGCGTGTTATCGACGACGCGATAAGAGAATTGCAGCGCGGAGATGCGGCTAAAATTGCTGCATTTGTGGCGACGATAGCGGATGGTAATAGTATCGCAGCGCTTAAGCTGTATGATACGCTGCTTGACGAAAACGGCCGCTCTTTCGTGCCGCCAGTTAGGAATTCAATACGTTCTAAGCTTATGCAGGTATCGCTCGCAAAGATTGCGACACAAGCTCCGTCCGATCCGGAATCGGCGGAGGCGCTGGTTAGATTTAAATTGTTAGGCCACAAAGATGCCGCGGGGCTCATAGCTGGAATAAAGAACGTAGACATCCTTTCGATGCTTGCCGCAAATCCCGATCCTTTGGTTGCGCGTGCCGCACGCAGCGCCATACGATCGCTTGGCGATAACGGCTGCGCAGTTGCCGCGGAATTATGGAAAGGGTTGAATGCAATAGGGCTGATAGAATCGAGGGCCTTGGCGGCAAATGCAGATAGGCACAACTATCGAACATATGTTGAGAGGACTCGTAGTAGGAGCGCCTTTGAGAGTTTAGATGCATTGAGATCAATATTGAAACTCGCTGCCGATGCAACGTTCTTGGAGGGAGACTCTTTCTTTTTATCGAACCAGGGTATTGATCTGATGTCAGATAGATTGGAAATGCTTTCTTCTTCTGTGCCGCCCGATCTGAACTTCTATTATCCACTTATCTGGTGCGCATTCTTTTGTAAGAGCGACGCGGTAAATAAATCAGCGCGCGAAAGTTTGAAGCGGTTGACCCGAGACGCAGTGCTTGAACTTAAAGTAGATGCTCAGTTTGGCGACGATGAAAAGGGGCTTGCCGCAAGAGAAGCTGCAAAATATCTTGCCGCCGCAGAAAATCCGTACGCACAGGAACTTTTGGATTGGATAGAAGGCATTAAAGTACGCGAAGCCGCAGATGCGGCGAGGCCTAGCGTGGAAGAGGCGGGCCCGAACGCGGAGCGTAAAAAAACGTTGGCAGCTTATGGCCTCTTAGAGGCCAAGCGCAGTACGGATTTTCCCGAAGCGCGGCGTATCTTAACATCGCCTCTACATGAAGTGTCACCTGGGCAGATCTTTGATGCTTACAGAAAATTGCTTTGGCTTGCACTGGAAAAGAAAGATGCAAATGCCACAAATTATTTAATGCATGAGGGCGTTTATCACATGTCTGTGAATATAGACGCAATTAAAAAAGACGCACGGTATCTATTGTTGCTGGCCTGCACCGCATTCCTTGCAAGCCCATCGTCAGAATTAGGACGGGAGGCGAGAGTTAAATTGGGAAAGATAGGAATCGAAAAATTACGCGATATCGCCGCGGATGCGAATGCATTGCAGCGGCCGCTTGTTAAGGCAGCGCTCTATCTTATGAGATATGAGATGCCGAGCATGATAGATGACTGGTCTGTCAAGGGGTTGCTGGAAGATATGGAAGCGGAAGACGCCATAACCCCCGAACAAAAAGCGGAGGCTGAAAAAAGGGTCGCGTTCGCGAAACTTATAGAGAGCGCCGCAGTCGATAAAAGAGCAGAGCCTCAAGATCTGGAGAGGGTAACATATGCCGCCCGCTTTGAATTTGGAAGACATGAAGTAGAGATATTAGATGCATACAAAGGACTGATATGGCTGGCTGGAGGCGTACACGAAGCCGCAATCTCATTTTTGAGCGATGAGGGAATCGCTAGTCTTTCCGATAAGTTTGGATTGGAGTCCGAGTGCTTATATATGCTCGTTCACTGCGCGTACGTTCTAACGAACGAAAGATTGGCGGCGCCGGCAAGGAAAGCGCTTAAAGATATAGAGAACGACTACCTGGACGATATGCGAGGCTGCATGTCGAAGGTTATGAGGCCTACGTTTGAAGCGGCATTATTTTTTATGAGCGAGCACAATAGATATGCCGCCAAGATGTTTGGGGAGATGGAAGCGGAAGATAGACAAAAAACGAAGGCCGCGGCGCAAGGTTCTGGAGGAGGAAAAATATCCGGTTCCGAAAGTTTAAGGGCAATTTCACGGTGGGCATCGGCAGTTAAGAAACTTAGTAATCCAGCCGCAATAGAATGGAAAAATTTGATAGATGCCGTAAGTGGCGAAAGTAAAGAGGCTGCAAAGGAAGCGCTGCGAGAGCTGCTGCCGGAGCTTGTTGTGCATATGAGAAAAAGGATTACCGGCGCGGGCGATTTTAGCTGGTTATTTTTATTGAACGATATCGCAGGTGCCGGCGTCGAAAGAGCAGCGGGAGAATTAAAAAAAATAGAAATTGGAATGATAATGGCTATTAGAGCGAAGGCAAACGCAGAGAATGCAGATGCAGACAAGGCGCTGAATATTTTAAAACAGGCGGGCAACACGCACGCATAGACGCGAAAGGATAATATATGGCTACAGTTTTAGGATCTAACAGCTTTTTACCGATGGCAACCTTGCCGGGAGCCGGAACCGGCTTTGGAGCGAACATGTTTGGCCTCGAAAACGTTGCGCCGGGCGGCTTGGCTCAAATAGCGAATGATCGCGCCGTTGCCGAAATGATGGGTGGCCTAACAGTTCCGCCAAGAAGCTTGGGAAATAATCCGGCGGTAGCCTTCGCAAGTGAAACATTTGGAGGCCTTACAACAAGCCGAGGAGATTCAAAACTAGAGACTCTTCAGACGCTTGGCGCGTCCTGGATTTCCAGGGGTATCTTAAGCGAACGTGAACAGTTGGACTTGTTAAAGAGAACTATCGGCAAATTTTATACAGATGACTGGGCACGTAGACATGTTGAAATAGCCGGATATTGTAGGCTGGAAACATCATCGGCGATTGTGCGGTCGCTCGCATGGGAAATTGACCATAACGATGCTAGCGATATGCTTCCAGTAAAAGTCCTAGCAGCGGTCTATGATAAGGTTCCGGAGGCGAAGAGCGTTATCGATCGCATCGAAGAGGCTGCGAGCCAGAGGATCATCTCTGGCGAAGAATCATATACGAGCTTTCGCACTCTTATGGCCATAGCTTGCCAAAAAGGCGATGCAGCAAAAGTAATTACAGCTTTTGAAGCTGCGCCCGATCTGCGAAAAGTGGCTTTAAACTTGGAGTATATTTCTAGGCAAAAATTGGAAGGTGCCGAGGTGGTGTGGTCGCAATTTGCCACAGCGCTAAAGCCGAACGAAGATGCCTGGAGAACTGCCTTTGCTAACGAAGATAATTTAAAGGAAGGCTCCTATAAGGCGCTTTTAGATTTCCTTAAATTTCTGGGGGCGCATGGCGCCTCCTGGGCAACTGAATTACACCGAAATTATTCCGCAAAATATATTAGGATAATCGCCGGTGCTGTTAATAGAATCGTGCCAGATGGTTTCAAGTATAAAGCAGAGGCGATGAAGGAGTTGGAGGCTGGAAATTTTGAGGCTGGCATCCGAGCCTTGACCGGCTCGCTTTATCATCACGAAGTAACTTTTGGCGCGCCACTGTTCATATTTCTTCACATTATTGCAGGCCAGGTCCAGGCGGCAAAAGCAGCGATTGAAGAATTTTGTGGCGAAGGATTTAAAGCGTATGGTTGCCCACTGGCCGTTGATTTGCGAAGGCATATTAATTCGTTCTTCAATTGCTCGGCAGCCGCTTCGGAGGCAAAGCCTGCGTTCATAGCCATTGCCACTCTAATTAAAGAAGTCACAAAAGAAATTATATTAGAACAGAAAGGATAATATATGGCTACAGTTTTAGGATCTAACAATTTTTTACCGATGGCAACCTTGCCGGGGGCTGGAACCGGCTTTGAAGCAAACATGTTCGGACTTGGAAATGTTGCGCCAGGCGGCTTGGCTCAAATAGCGAATGATCGCGCCGTTGCCGAAATGATGGGAAGTCTTTTAGTTCCGCCGAGAAACTTGGAAAATAATCCAGCTGTCGCATTTGCGCGGGAAGATGGCTCATCGCAACGGCAGCGAGTAGATAGCGGCGCTTCGATGCTCCAATATGGGATTGGTGCGGGCTCGGGAAGTAATTCGCCAACAAAAATTGCAGAGATGCAAAGACTTGTTAAGGCACAGTTCGATGCCAGGCATCCCTTTATGATAGAATTCTGGCAATCTGTAGATAAGGGCGAGGTGAGAACGGTGATCGCGGGACTTGGAAGATACGTTGCCGAACGTAAAGATGCAGATGCATTCCGGCTATTAGTTCAACTTCGCAGCAACTTCCCCGAAGATGTGGCTGCAAGTGTTGATACGATATGGAATAAGATACTAGGTCCAAGTGTTGGCGATGTGATGCTTCCTCAAGACGGCGAATATTATCTAAAGGAGTATAGGGGGCTTGTTTATAGGCTGCTCGCAGATTTTGGCCCGCCGACTCCAGATGTCCAATTTGCGTTCGTTAAAAGAGTTGCAGATATCTTCTGGGAGCGGCGCAAGATCGATTCGAAGTTAAGAATTCCGCCATGTGAACCTCGCCCAACCGTGCCAAAGGTCATAGATGAAATCGGCAGAGCTGCCGTTGCAGGGCTTACAAGTTATAAAGTGGACCATTTTGAATTGCTTCTGGCGGTAAGACGTTTTGTGCCGGCTGCAAATAAAATGCTAAGAAATCTGATCCCCGAGCTCGAAAGAGATGCCGCCTGCTTTGGAGCAAATTCAAGCTCGTCAAATTCAGGTCAAATGCTTGAAAAAGTAAGGACAGTTCTTGCTTCGGATGCTGCTGCAGTCGATGCCCGCGAAGCGGGTTATAGAAAAGTGATTGAAGATAGTATGAGGCTCATAGGTTGGAAATATAAGAAGAGCGATATCCCTCGGTTTATGGAAGAAGCTTTAGGCCGTGCAATAAGTATATGGGATTCGGCGCAGGCTATACAGGAATTAGCGCTTGCTGTTGAACGGCAAGACGACGCGGACGCCGAAAAATTCTTGTTCGAACAAGGCATTTCATTGTTTGGCTCTATTTATCGTGGCCGCCCCGAAGATAATGTAGTAGATTTCTATCTTAAATTTCTGATCTATTGCGCATTTATCCTTGATAAGAGCGAAAGAATTAACAGCCTCGCAAAGGTTGAATTGGCAAGATTTGGATTCATTCCTGCTAACTATGATGAGAAATATCAGGCCGCCTTCGCTTACTTTATGTCGAAGGTGGGTAATAAAATTGCCGCCACCTGGCTTGCAAAAAAAGAAGCGGAACTAAAAATAGATAGAGCAAAGGCGCTGATAGAAGAAGCATTTAAAGA
>CAIPVD010000022.1 GCA_903868375.1 uncultured delta proteobacterium | reverse complement strand
TTGAGCTATTCGCTGCTTATTTAGATATTCTGCCAAGCAGCGAATGGCGAGTTCCGAGCCGAGGGAGACTTCCCGTGTTCGGTTTAAATTCAATCTGATACAAAATCTGCGAAGCGAACATCTGCCGGCTACCCACACCCATACCACCGTTGCATTTAAAAGCATGTGGCAAGTCTAATGAACATTATGTTTTATATGGTTATTAATATATGAACATCGACCTATACAGCAGGCGCGTTGATTATTTACGGATCGCCGTAACTACCAGGTGCAATCTTGCCTGTTCTTTTTGCGCGCCAAAGAATTATGATTGTTGCCAGGGCTTAGATGAAGAGCTGACAGATGACGAGATAATCTCTATCGCCTCTGCTGCGGCCTCGGTCGGCTTCAAAAAAATAAGGCTAACAGGCGGCGAGCCACTATTAAGGCGCGGGATTGACTCGCTTGCCGCGCAAATATCAAATATCCACGGCATTGAAGAGCTAACGCTTACGACCAACGGGTCGCTTCTTGAAAATAAGGCACGTACCCTTTTCGCTGCGGGAATAAAGCGCATCAATATAAATCTGCCAAGCATCGATCCGGTTCGTTACAAAAAGATAACCGGTAAAGACGAACTTGAAAATGTGCTGAAAGGAATCGCCGCGGCAAAGCTTGCGGGCATTGGCATCAAGATAAATGTTGTGGCACTTGCGCATCTTTGCGAAGACGATGTCGTGGCGCTTGCACACTTCGCCGAAGGACACAGCATTAAGATAAGGTTCATCGAATACATGCCGCTTGGAGTCGATCCGCTCGTTGAATCACTATCAATTGATACGCTTCGCGGCTGGATAAAGAAACATAGGCTAAAAGCGGAGATAATCGCGGCAATGAACGCACCGTTCTGCAAAAGCTGCAACAGGCTTCGCATTTCTGCATCCGGCGAGGTTTTCCCGTGCCTATTCGGAAGCCCGAGCCATTATCTTGCCGGCTCGTTAAATAATGATCCGAAGCAGATCGAAAATATTTTACTCGAAGCGGTTAGATGTAAACCGGCTGGTTATGCCGATGCCTACACGTGCGAATCGTACCGACCGCTAATCAGAAATATAGGTGGTTGATATATGCAAATGACTTTACTTTTAGTTTCTTTCTTTGCGATCGCCGTCATCTATTCAATGGTGGGGCTTGGCGGAGGAACGGCTTACACCGCCGTTATGGTGCTGGCCGGCGTGCCAAAACACGCGCTGCCGATAGTCGCCCTTACGTGCAACCTTATAGTTTCGGCGCAAGGTTATTATCATTTCAAAAAAGCGGAGCACTTTCGGTGGCGGCTGTTTTGGCCATTCGCAATTACATCGATACCAGCTTCATATTTGGGCGGGAGTTTGCATATTCCGGAAAAAGCGTTTGCGATAATTATGGCGATCGCATTATCTCTTGCGGCGATAAGGTTCCTTTTTTGGAAGGCAAAAGCCGATGATAACATCGAGCATCAGCCCAATATAGCATCGTGCCTTTTGATAGGCTTGGGCCTAGGATTTCTCGCCGGAATAACCGGAATAGGCGGCGGCATTTATCTTATTCCGGTGCTACTGCTCCTTGGCTGGGCAAGTGCCAAGGAAGCGTCCGCCGTTGCCGCCCTCTTCATCTTCGTAAATTCTGCCAGCGGGCTGGCCGGCCAGATAACCAAAGGCGAATTTCACGATTGGCGAGTGTTCTTGCCTCTTGCGCTCGTGGCACTGGTTGGCGGCATGATAGGCTCTCGCCTTGGCGCAACGAAATTAAAAGGCGAAACTCTGCAAAAAATAGTCGGCGTTGTGCTTATCATCGCCGTAATAAAACTTATAGGCGGACTTTTATGATAACGATCAGCGAGGCCAGAAAGATAATCGAGGCAAACATTTTACCGTTGCCGCCTGCCACGGTTAAAATTGAAGAGGCATGTGGCCTTGTTTTAGCTGCGAATGTAAACGCAAGATACGATTCGCCTCCGTTCGACAAATCGGCGATGGATGGATTTGCATTGCAAGTTGATAAGTTGATAAGTTGCCAAGTTAATAAGTTGCAGATTTCGCAGATTATTAAGGCAGGGTCGGTGCCGAAGCCGCTAGAAGCGGGAACCTGCGCGAAGATCATGACGGGTGCTATGATCCCAGCTGGTGCAGATACGGTAGTTCTAAAGGAAGATGTAGTTGAAGAGAACGATTTTATAACGATCACGCGAGATCTCAAAAAAGAAGAATTCGTTCGCATTCGCGGTGCCGAGGTAAAAGCGGGAGAGCGTTTATTAGATGAAGGGGCGATCCTAAATTCCGCGGCGATAGGACTTCTCGCCTCGCAAGGGATCGTAGAAATAAATGCGATCGGCACTCCAGGCGTTGCGATACTTTCGACTGGCGATGAGATAATTCGTCCATCGAAGGGCGCATCTCTAAAGCAAACGCAGATATTCGATTCAAACTATTATATTTTGGCCGCAGGACTATCTTTGTTGAAGCTACAGGTTAAAGATGCAGGCATTGCGCACGACGATGCAGGCGTTCTGCGTTCTAAAATAACCGAGGTATTAAATTCTAAAATTGCCATCATCACCGGCGGAGTTTCGGTCGGCGAGTTCGACCATGTAAAGAACATATTGAACGAATGCGGCGTGAAAGAACTTTTTTGGAGCGTGGCACAGAAGCCGGGAAAACCGCTCTATTTAGGCATCACCGAGGCTGGCAATTTAGTCTTCGGGTTACCTGGAAATCCTGCAGCGGTTGCAACGTGCCTTTACGAATATATTACGCCTGCAATTAAAAAGATGATGGGATATAAAAATATCTGGCCGCGGGAATTGATCGCAAAGTTATCGCAACCGATAAACTGGAAACGCGACCGAACCGAATTTGTCCGGGGTATATACAAAGATGGCGTTGCCGAACCGATTCCTGAAAACGAATCGCACATGCTAAAAGGATTTGTCCGTGCGAATTGCCTAATTATCGCCGAGCCATCCGAATCATACGAAGCCGGCAAACCCGTAACCGTTCATTTGATATGATTTTATGA
>CAIPVD010000021.1 GCA_903868375.1 uncultured delta proteobacterium | reverse complement strand
GGAGCAACACTTGCAGCTGCAAAATCGGCAGGAAAACTTCGCCTTGAAGGTAAGGAATATATCGTAAAAGACGGCGACATCATCAATTTCCGAGTAAACACTTAAACTATCTTCTCGAACCATTTGATTTTACAAGTAAAATTTCTTGGCTTTTTAAGCAACTTTAGGGTATAGTCTAACCGATAATATATACAGAGGCTATGTCTTATACAAAGATCAAAAACGATCTCGCAAACGGATTCAAGCTTGCATCTGAAAGTAAAGGTGCATCCAAGGCAACTGAACATTCCTTCAAGGCAGAATTCAATAAACGAACGCATTCATCCGAATGGTCACATCACGCGAACGCACAGCAAGGTAAAAAAGCTATTACGGTCGATCAGGCGCAGCGGCTAGCAAAATACGCGCCGATAATTCAGGAATGCGCAAAAAAATATAACGTTCCTGTGGCGCTTGTATGCGGTGTTATTTTACAGGAATCTGGCGGCAACGCTAAGGCAAGTTCCCCTGCTGGAGCCAAGGGGCTAATGCAGTTAATGCCGCAAACGGCGAAGCGCTTCGGAGTTACGAGTATAATGGACCCGAAGCAGAACATCGAAGGCGGAACGAAATATTTAAGATTTTTAATGGATAGGTTTCACGGTGATTATCGCCTCGTCTGCGCCGGTTACAACGCCGGCGAAAAGAACGTTGAAAAGTATGGCAACAAGATACCGCCGTTCGCCGAAACAAGAAATTACGTCCCAAGCGTACTTGCCTATGCGGATAGCGTTCACAACATGCTTCGCGGCACAACTGCCGTTTCTACAGCAGCTGCGGTCGCCGAACCTAAGCAGATCCAACTTAATCCGATTTTACCACATTACAAACGCGCCTAAAATAATAGAGCCCCTGGCATCCGTTTCCGGAACATCCAAGGGCCCTTGGGGGAGTCTATATTTATAGCTTACTTCAAGGCTTTCACTTTTCTCCTCTTTACCCTGAAGATCGCTACTCTGGTTCCGATCAGCATCGCTGCGAACATAAGGGTCATGCCCCACGTTTCGCCGCCTGCTCCGCCGATGTTGCCGCAGCCCTGGCGCTGTGCCGTTACTGCGCGTCCGATATTGCCAAGCCCGCATATTCCGTCCCAGCAGAGCTTTTCTTTATCGGTGTACGAATCGCCGGATGAATGCGCGTTCCTAGGATCGGTTTCGATCGGCTGGCCTTGATCGTTAACATCTACACGCCCGTTGCAGTTACGGTCTTCGAAGTTCGTGTTGTCAAGGAACCCGTCTACTAACTGGTCCTTATCTGTATCTGAATCGAGAGCGTTCGTGTATTTGCCACCGGCTGTGTACTTGTACTGGCCTGTCGCCGGCATTAACCTGTAGGTCTGCTTCTTCGCATCGATCACTTCCGCCACGAGCCATCCGGATTCGATACCGTCTATGATACCGTCACCGTCTGTATCCGGGTTGCCTGGATCTGTGCCGTAGGCATATTCCGCGTTGTCGGGCATACCGTCGCCGTCGGAATCCGCACCGCAAGGTTTAGAGACCTGTATCCTGCAGAAGTTGTCCGTACCTGCAGCAGCCGCTCCAACCAAGCTCATATCGTAGTAGATGGTTACGCCAGCTACCGTTCCTGCTTTATAGATACCTTCGTCGCTCGCGTCGATCTTGCACGCTGCTGGATCTGATTCACCCATCTGCGGCAGGAACGTCTTGTTCGTCCAATCGTTGTTCTTCACGTGCCACCACACTTCGTCACCGTCTTTCACGTGGTCGCCGTCTGTATCGGCATTGTTCGGATCTGTACCGAATGCTTCTTCATATACATCGCACAGTCCGTCGTTGTCGGAATCGAGGCAGTTCGCGCCCGAGTTCGCTTTGCAAGCACGGTCTGGGTTCAATGCGCATGGGAACGCTTCGCTTGGATCGCTGTCATCCCATCCATCGTTATCTGTATCGGCTGCGCATGGGTTCGTATCCTTGAAGTCGTGAACTATGTCATACTTTCCAGATGCGCCCTGCGCCATAACGATCTTGCCATTTTCGAATACCGGCCAGATACCGTTGTGGTTCTTATCTTCCTGACCGTCAGAGAGCCCATCGCCATCCGTGTCGTAGCTGTTCGGGTTGGTCTGCATGGTTGTGTTATCCAGGATCTCCTGTCCATCGGTCAATCCGTCGCCATCCGTGTCAGGATTTAGAGGATCGGTCATGCCAACAACCGTGGTATAATTGTCTGCTGTGAGCGAGTCGAAGCAGCCGATCTTATTCGATTTCAGGTGTCCGTTCTGTATCACGCCCGTCGCTACATATATGTTACCGCCGCCCATTTCCTGATAATCCGTAAGTCCGTCACCGTCCGTATCCTTATTCAACGGGTTCGTCGGTTTCGGCTTGGCTGTACGCTCTGCGTAGTCGCTCAAACCGTCGCCGTCTGAATCTGGGTTTAACGGATCGGTTTCGATTTTCGAATAATCTGTCACGCCAGCAGCCGGTGAATCGAATATACCGTTCATGTTCAGGTCTTCTTCGCAGTCGCGCAGGCCGTCCTGATCGCGATCGACGAAGCATTCGAGTATCGGAAGAGCTATGTATAGTTTTCTTAGTTTGTCCTTCTGATCGTCAGCAATCCCGGTCAAGTCCTTGATCTTAGGATCCCAAGGATTGACATCTAGGTTATCGTTGACACCATCGCCATCTGTATCAGCCTTGTATGGGTCAAGCATGAAGTCTGGCTTCATTCCAGGCTGCCCGTCGCACTTGCCGTCCCAACGCTCGACGCAGTCGGGGATATGGTCGCCATCGAGATCGCTGCATTTTTGCGATATCTGGTCGAAGGGGAGCTTGAACAGGTCTGGAATACCATCTTTGCCGGATACCTTTAGGCCAAGAGCAATACCTGTAGCAGGATCGATATTAACGAAATCTGGATCTCCAACCGCCTGGATTATTTCGCCAGGGATACATGTAAGCTGTTTGTATTTTGGATCGTTCACGCTTTGTGCGCACTGATTCCTATTGGCATCGGTCGGATCGACGGAGACTTCGCCGTAACCTGCGTCGCAATGTCCGTCAAAGTTCGTAACGCCTGCCACACTTATGTTTCTGCATTCAAGTATCTGGACGTTCTGCGCATCTGTCGCACTGATCTGTGTGAAATCGTATTCTAGCGGATTAGATGGGTCGTCCATCCTGTACCATCTGTAGCTCACACCGATATCTCTCTCATCGCCTACCGCAAGATTACATTCAATAAGCTTGTTATTGTACTTGTAAGGGATCGTGCCACCGAGCGAATCGTACCTGTAGAGGAACGCTTTGGCATTGATATTGAATATGCGGCTTCTGTCTTCCTGACCATCGTTAACGCTGTCTCCGTTGCAATCGTTGTTGTTTATGCAAGTAGCCGATTCAGCGTTGTCTGGAATTCCATCGTGATCGGAATCAACTAGGTACCAGCACGACTTAAGGTCGGCGTGGTTGCAACTGCATTTTTCTGCAGCTGTTGCTGTCGCATATTTGCCATATTCTACGATGTCAGGTATTCCATCGCGGTCGCTGTCATAAAGTTTGTTCTTTGCTCCGCCTTTTATGATACATTCAGCAACGCTGCTGAAATGCAGCCATGGCGTTGTGCCGGCAACAGTGCTTGTGGTCGTGCCGGTTGTGCCACCGGTTGTGCCTGTTGCGCTGCTTCCGCCACTTGTGAAACCTATCGCTTTAGCTCCGCCGATCGTAGTTGTATCTGTCGCTGCAGCGCCCGTTGTCTGCACCGTAGAAGCAGTAGCTGTAGATGTAGTCGCCGAGGTGAACATCGCTTCATTTGGTGACCAGTACGGACATTCAAGGGCATCCTGACCCTTAATGGTCGTATCGACTAGCGTAACAACTCTGGCTGCGCCAAGAGAACCGCCCATGAATTCAGGTATTAGAATTATCTGTGAAGGATTGCCAAATTTCGACGGATCGAACCTGAAAGAGAAGTGGCCTGAATCAAAACCATCGGTGATAAGTCCGTTCGTGCAAGGAACCGCGTTACCATAGGTATCATTACTAGTGCTGGCGCATTTCAAATAATCAGTAACGTAGGTTAAGAACTTTGTGTTGATCGAAGCGTTTCCGGCCGCATCGGTTTCGGCAACTATACCATAGACATGGATGCGTGAGGTCTGTTGCAGGAAATTTTCGAACAAGCACGCCTTGTCAGAGCCGTAGCTCTTCTTCGTAACGCCGCCTTCGATGTCGAAGATGTTGCTGGTCTTACCGCTAGCATCTGTTTCGTTTTGCAAGAAGGCAAGCACTACGCGCGAATCTGATTCGGAATAGATAGCGTTGGTCGTAAGGCCGGTGATCTCGGAATCCACGCCTGTAGAAGTAAGGATCGCAAGGCCGTCGTCGCCCGTGTAAATATCAGGGTTGGCATATGTGCGGCTCGTGCCGACTATCATATTGTATGAATATGGATCGGGGTTGCCCATGTGAATGCCATACGCGGTCTTATCTATGACGCCCTTTACTAATGAACCGGCGCCGATCGTATTTCTCTGTGCATTTGTGCTTAAGTCTATTGCGGTATTTTGTGGATACGTTACAGCAACGTTCTCTAACATGTTGTCCTGATTTTCGATGCAAATACCTTTCGCCGGGCTGTTTCTAACTTCGATATTGGAGAGCTTAATGTTGTGCCCGATTATCTTAATTGCGCAAATTTTTTGTTTTGCTTCATCCGTCCACTGGTCGCCATATGCGGGCGGTGGCGGAATACCGGCTGCATCGATAACTATTCTGGAACCGTCGGCCTTTACACCTTGAATAACAAAGTAGCCGGTGGTTGGCCCGCTCTTGATCTCGATCACTTTAGGAGCAGAAAGATGAACGTCAACATTGATATTGATACCCTTTTGGCATGCAAGATTTGGATCCGAAGATGGAAGGCTTGCATATTTAAGGGCGGTGTACAGGGTGGGACCGGTGATGCCGCTGTCGTCATCATAAGGATCACCTACCGTACATATGCCATTTCTGACGATGCCATCCGGCAATCCATCGTCGGCCTTTGCGTTTCTAACGACGGGTATTATCACCGTCATCAGGATCGCGATCACAATCGCTTTTACTATTGTTTGATATTTCATATATACCTCTTACGTTCTCCCCCTAAAAAAATTCTTTTAGAAACTACCGTAAACACCTAATCTGAAGGTTCCCTTTATCATCGTATTCCACTCACGGTATGACCTGTCGCCTTCTGTCCAATGTGAAGAAAACAACGAATTGAAACCAAGCCCCAAAGCGGCACCAACATTTTCGGTTCCAAGGTGAACGTACGGCTCAATGCTAATGCCATTAGCAAAACCATTCGTTCCAGCACCCATCGGCGCAAATCCGGTTGATCCAGCTTGTTCTATATTCGCATTATTCGGGCCATGTGAACCCACTCTGGTAATGCCGATATTCCAATAAAAGTCGCTACCTATAGCAAGCCACGAAAGGGCTTGCCAGCTAACGCTGCCTCCAACACCAAACTCAAATAACTGCGCATCTTCGCTGTTTGAGCCAAAACGATTATTTACTGCATAACTATAATCCAAAGGCTTAACCATTAAGCCGCCCTTGACGTCACCGTCTCCAAACATCCATCTGACCTTTACGTAGGCGCCATATGGAAAAGTTGTAGGATGTTGCCCACCTTGTGAATAACCACTTCCATCGGTTGTGGAACCCGATATGGGACCGGCAAAGGCAGGGGCTCCAGTTCTGCTGTCAAAATCGCAATGGAAACCAGCTTCGATTCCAAGACCTTTAAGATATGCTAGCCAGCTTGCATTGTCTGTTGCACTTCCTACTGATTTATCTCCATCACTCATATAATACCTCTTTATTTTTTGCCGTCCCCCATTGCCTGAACGGCCATGCTCTTTGCTCCCATTAATATTATCGGGCGGATTCGGAATAAGTTGCTAAGTTTTTTGCGACTTCCGGATAATATATTGAAATATAAGGGTTATTTTGTGCATTTTTATTTTGGTGGCTGGGCAGGTCCACCTCATAATATGCTAACATGTTGATAAATAATGTGTTTATGGGAACCTCCTTTATATACACGAAATCCCCGCCTTTGCGGGGATGACATAATTAGAGAATGGATTAATGTAAGGGATTACTGTAAATTTGTATAAACCCGAAACTTAGTATTTGAGTGATACGCCGCCTATGAGCCTAAAAAACAATCCCATGACGTCTTCCGTCGTATCTCTGGTTCCATTAGTATGGTACTTAGCAAAAAGTGTATCTAGACCAAGCCCCGCATGAAGGCCAAACCAATCCACAGGATACCATTGAATATATGCCATAGCGCCAAATCCATATGCATAATTAACCTTGGCAAAGCCTTTGTCTCCCCCCTGCTCTACCTTGCCGTCGTGTGCGCCGCCAAAGGAATAGCCGAGATTGAAATTAACATCTAAAACAAATTTTAGCGATTTACTGATGTTCTGCAAATAACTCAAACCTACGCCAAACATACCAAGACTGCCGACTTCGGAATTGTTTCCGTTAGACCGGCCATTTACACCATAATTCAGATCCATCGGCTTGATTAATAAGCCAAATGAGGCATTTCCCAGTTTCTCTCTCCATGCTTCTTTAAAGGGGAAGATCCTTATTTTGGCCAGTCCGCCGCCGGGATATTTTGTTAAATTTGCCTCTCCTGCCGAGCCATAACCATCGTTTATGCTAGATCCAGAGCCACTACCAGAGCCGCTGATGCCATAAGAAGGAAATATGCCTGCGCCAAGGTTGACAAATCCGCTAAGATCGAACTGAACCCATGGGCTGTTATTATCATCTGTTGTCGTCACTTCCGGCTCTTTTGCCGGTTCTCCTGGCGGTGGCGGTGGTGGAGCTACAGGTGCTGGGGCTGGCGCTGCGGGCGGTTCTGCTGACGCGGAAGAGGGATTCAGCTTAACTCTCACATAGCGATCAATACGTTCAGGAGTTGCAGCAGCTCCCATTGAATTAATTGCATTGTCGTAAAGCCCGGGCATTTCGCCCTTGCACGCCATTACTTGCGCATCTCCTAACACCTCATAATACTTTAAAAATTCAGAACCATTCGAGCAAGCCTTCTCTACATATTTTTCTCGTGTTGGTATATCGGCCATATTAAACTCTCTATTTCTCCCCCGTTTGCCACTTGGCCTTTGCTTCCATAAACATTATCGGCAAAAATTTGGATAAGTTGCTAAGTTATTTTTAACGCAAGCCTAACAATTCGTAATATAAGATAATTTTTGGACAAAAAAATCCGGCGCCCATTTTAAATGAACGCCGGATTCTTGTTTATGATCTTTTTAACGTATCAAACTGCAACCGCCTCCATTCGTACCAAAGCCAGAGCTAGTGTCTGTGCCGGCACCGGTATCGCTAGATGTTCCGGTAGTGCCCGTGGTGTTCTGTGTCGCTGCCGGTTCTGTCTGACATGAAGAGCTGCATCCATCACCGCTTATCGTGTTGCCATCGTCGCAGGTTTCGCCGGTATCTACAACACCGTCACCGCAACGTGCCAACGAACAGTTGGTGCGGCAGGCATTTGCCACCGTATTGCTGTTGGCTGCTCCGTTATCGCAGGCCTCGACATCTCCTTGAACCACGCCATCGCCGCATGTTGCGGAAACACAAGTGTTAAGGCACGCATCGTTGTTATTCGTATTGCCATCGTCACATCCTTCGCCGACATCGACCACGCCGTTACCGCAGATTTCGATCTGACATGTGGAGCTGCAACCATCGCCGTTTGCTACGTTGCCGTCGTCGCAGGTCTCGCCGGCATCTACCACTCCATCGCCACAACGCGGCAATGTGCAATTCGAGCGACATGCATTTGCAACCGTATTGCTGTTTTCGGTGCCGTTATCGCAAGCTTCAACACCAGCCTTGATCACTCCATCGCCGCATGTTGCGGAAACGCAGGTGTTAAGGCAATCGTCGCCATTATCCGTGTTTCCGTCGTCGCATCCTTCGCCGACATCTTTGATACCATTGCCGCAAACTTCGATCTGGCATGTCGCACTGCAACCATCACCGCCCATGTTATTTCCATCGTCACAGGTTTCGCCAGCATCTATTACGCCATCGCCGCAATGTGCCCACAGGCAGTTCGTACGGCAGGCGTTAGGATCCGTATCGCTGTTAGTGAAGCCGCTATCGCACTGTTCGGTGTCGCCATTGTTAATGCTTCCATCGCCACAAAATTCCAGCTGGCACGTAGAGCTGCAACCGTCGCCGCTGACCGTATTCTTATCGTCGCACTGTTCGCCACACGCTTCATCGCGCACGCCGTTGCCACATGTGGAACCGCTGCCAACGCACAGGCCCGCGCCGTTACATTGATCGACCGCGGAACAAACGTTCGAATCGTTGCAAGCACTGCCGGCTGGTTCGAAATGACACGTTGAATCACAGCAGTCACCGTTCAGGATATTTCCGTCGTCACAATCTTCACCAACATCTAAGACACCGTTACCGCACTTTTCTATCTTACATGCAGCACTGCATCCGTCGCCACCAATAACGTTGCCATCATCGCACTCTTCACCATCATCTAAGACACCGTTACCACAGGATTCTAGCATGCAAGTGGCGCTACAGCCGTCGCCACCATCCGTGTTTCCATCATCGCATTGTTCCGTTACATTATTAACAATGCCGTCGCCGCAGGATTCCAATTGGCATGAAGAACTACAGCCATCTCCATCCAAGACATTACCGTCATCGCACTGTTCGCCGGCATCGACAACACCGTCGCCGCAATGT
>CAIPVD010000020.1 GCA_903868375.1 uncultured delta proteobacterium | reverse complement strand
CTCGAGCATAGGATCGAGGAACATACGATTGGTAAAATAAGTGCAAAGGATATACTAAAAAAAGTCGGTTGCACCGAAGGCTATAATTCTAAAACTGAAGGACACGAGATCTTTTGCGACAACAATGCAAGATTTGAAAGCGCGGCTAAATAGCTTGCGTCTTTTTCCCCCTTTCCACCCCTTTAAAAACATGCTATAAATTTGGCCATGTTGATCATCCCCGTTATGTATCTGCGCGGAGAAAGCGTCTTGAAACCTGCCGGCAGAGCGGCGTCACCAATTAAGAGCGACCCATTTCAGCTGGCTTTAGATTGGTCGAAGGCGGGAGCGGAGCTTATCCACATCGTTGACCTAGACACGCCGGCAACGGGCCCTTCCCCAAACATAAACATATTAAAAAAGATACACACGGGGCTAAAGATCGGCATCGAGGTCGAAGGTTTCGTCCGCGACCTTGAAACTGCAGAAAAATATTTTGCCGCCGGCGTCGAAAGAATAAGCCTTGGCGCGATTGCATATCAAAAACCTGCGTTCCTAGCCGACCTTTGCAAACGCTTTCCCGGTAAGATAGGCGTTCACATCGACGTTAAGCGAGGGCGAGTTCAGATAAAAGGCTGGTCGGTCGCAACGAATAAAACCGCGCTCGATTACGTTGAACAGTTCAAATTGGCGGGGGTCACGGTCATTTATTACTCCGATATCGAAGAAGAAGGCGCACTTAAACCAACCGACTTTGCGCGTGTCCGCGAATTTCTTAAAAAGGCGCTCGTTAAGGTCATACATACGACCGACTTTTCGAACAATGCAGAGCTGGAACAGCTCATCATGCTTGAATCCTACGGCATGATAGGCTCTCTCATCAGCCATCCGCTTTACGAAGGTCGCATCGACCTTGAAAATTCGATAACATTCATCAAAGAAAAAAGCCCAGGGCTAGATGAACCGACCTACACAGAAGAAAGATAAACACCAGAGGTTATAATATGAGCGATTGCATATTCTGCAAAATAATTAAAGGCGAGATACCATCAACGTTTATTTACGAAGACGACAAGCTCGTCGCGTTCAAAGATATTCATCCCGCCGCTCCAACGCACATTCTCTTTGTGCCAAAGAAACATTACGCAACCTTGAACGACGTGCCGGCTGGCGACACGATAATTAGCGATGTCACGACCGCAATACAAAAGACCGCCAAGAAATTGGGGCTTGCCGATAAAGGATACAGAGTTGTCACAAACGTGAACCGCGAAGGCGGACAGGTCGTGTTTCACTTGCATGTGCACATGCTTGGAGGCAGAGCGCTTGAAGATAAAATGGGCTAATCACATATGAACGAAATCATCTCCACAAATCCGGCAACGTTAGAAGAACTTGGCAGATTTCCAGTCACACCGGAACAAAAAGTGAAGGAGTACGCCAGCAAAGCCAAGGCTATTCATCCTTCTTGGGCGCGACTTCCTTTTAAGATGCGTGCGCAATATATTTTAAATGCACGCGAATATCTTTTAAAGAACATCGATACTTTTGCAGAGGTAATAACAAAAGATAACGGCAAATCGATCACCGAATCGCTATCGGCGGAGATACTGCCGGTTGCCGATCTTCTTTACTGGGCAGCGCACAACGCAGAAAAGATACTTTCACCTAAAAAACTCGGCGTTGGGATATTCGAACTAATGCTTCGGTCATCTAAAATTGGCTACCAGCCGCTTGGCGTAGTTGGCGTTATCTCTCCGTGGAACTATCCGTTCTCGATACCTGTTGGAACCATAGCAATGGCGCTCATGGCGGGAAATTGCGTTATCTTCAAACCATCTTCAGCAACGCCTTTAGTCGGGCAAAAGATCGAAGAACTTTTTAAAGCGGCCGGCCTCCCAGAATTCGTATTCACGCATATCCCAGGAGATTCGGAGACCGGCGAGGCACTTCTGAACACAAGGCTCGACAAAGTTATATTCACGGGCTCGGTCAGCGTTGGAAAACACGTGGCTGAAGTTTGCGCAAAAAGGCTAACGCCTGTTGTCTTGGAACTTGGAGGTAAAGACGCCGCCATAGTCCGCGCAGATGCGGACATCGAACAGGCATCTAGCGCATGTGTCTGGGGCGCGTTCACGAACACCGGCCAATGCTGCGCATCGATCGAGAGGCTTTATGTTCATGAAAAGGTCGCGGATAAATTCACGCAGCTTGTAGTTGAAAAAACTAAAAAACTCCGCGTTGGAAACGGGATGAACGCCAACACCGATATCGGCCCAATGACAACGCTTGCGCAGTTGCAGATAGTAGAAGCGCAGGTCGAAGAAGCTAGGCGACGAGGCGCCAAGATACTTTGCGGCGGACGAACGATAGAACCGGGTTATTTTTATGAGCCGACGGTGATAACCGGTGTCGATCAGACATTTGCGTGCGTAGCCGAAGAAACGTTCGGGCCGATACTTCCAATCATGACCTACAAGGATGACAGCCAAGCGATACGTTTAGCCAACGATAGCGAATATGGCCTTAACGCCTACATCTTTAGCCGCAGCATAAGATCGGCACAAGAAATGGCAAAGCAGCTGCGCGCCGGAACCGTGGTAATAAACGATTCCGTTTACACGCACGCGATCCCGCAAACTCCGTGGGGCGGCATAAAATATTCCGGCTCCGGCCGAACGCACAGCGCGTGGGGTTTCTATGAGCTCGCGAACCTTCATCACATCCACACGAACCGGCTCACGTTCATAAAAGATTTCTGGTGGTATCCCTACGGCAGCGGCCT
>CAIPVD010000019.1 GCA_903868375.1 uncultured delta proteobacterium | reverse complement strand
TTTCAAGGCCTTTGTCGGAATAGCGGCTCGCCATGTTTATGTAGAATACCGTTTGGTCGAAGCTTGTGTAGGCGTTTACTTCACCGCCGGCGGCTTCGATATCGCGAGCTATGGCGCCTACCGGGCGCTTTGGAGTTCCCTTAAATATCATGTGTTCTATTACGTGGCACATGCCCGCTTCGGCGTCGGTTTCTATCGCGGAACCGGCATAGACCAAAATATTGAACGATATCACGGGCGCAGCGTGATTTTCGTTTAGTAGCACCGTCATTCCGTTCGAAAGCGTATGTTTTGTGGTTTGCATAGGTGCTATTTATAAATTAGCCAGAGCCAAACAACAAGGCAAATTTGCAGGTATTTTCTACTTGCAAAGGGGCGATTTATAGCTAAGAAAGGTTTTAGGAGGATGCAATGAAAATAGGCGTTCTATTGAAGCAGGTCCCCGATACAGAAACCAAGATAAAATTAAAGGCCGACGGCAGCGGCATAGAAGAAAATGAGATCAAGTGGGTCGTAAATCCCTACGACGAATATGCGGTCGAAGAGGCTCTTAAGTTAAGGGAAAAAAACGCCGGTTCGGAAGTGGTGATCGTAACTGCTGGGCCAGCACGTGCTGCAGAGGCCACGAGGCAAGCGTTTGCCATGGGAGCCGATAGGGGAATTCGTATCGATACGACGGGCGTATCTATCGACCTGTATGGCACTGCGCTGATCCTTTCCAAGGTAGTTCTGGAAGAAAAATTCGATATAATATTTGCCGGTAAGCAGGCGGTGGACGACGATTGTACCGCGATGATCCAGTTCGTGGCGGAACTCTCCAGCCTTCCTCATGTTTCGCCAGTTGAAAAGTTCGAACTTGGCGCCGACGGCAAATCAGCGACGGTAGAACGTCCGGTGGCTGGTGGCATGAAAGAGGTGATAGATATAGAGCTGCCATGCGTTCTAGGTTGCGAAAAAGGGCTCAACACTCCTCGCTACGCTTCTCTTCCCGGTATCATGAAGGCAAAGACGAAACCAATAGTTGAAAAGAAGGCGGCGGAGCTACTCGGCAGTGAGGGGCTTCGTGTAACGACCGCAGGGTGGGCGTTGCCGCCAGAACGTGCCACAGGGAAAAAGATCGATGGCGAACCGAACGTGGTCGTGGAACAACTGGTGAAATTCTTAAGAGAAGAAGCAAAGGTGATATAATGACGAACATTTTAATAATCGCTGAACATCAAGATGGAAAAGTAAAGAAATATAGCTTCGAACTTGCGAGCAAGGCCGCTGAACTCGCACCAAAGCTTGGAGGCGGGGTGGTTGCCCTGCTGATAGGCGGCTCATCTGCAATAGATACGGCCGAACTTGGGAAATACGGCGTTAAAAAAGTGGTCACCGTGGAAAACGAGGCGCTTAAATTTTATAATTCGGACGGATATTCAAAGATCGTCTGCGATGTCGCAAAGTCCGAAAATGCGAGCGTGATACTTGGCAGCGCAACGCCAATGGGAAAGGACCTGTGCCCTACGGTTGCGGCGAAATTAAAGGTCGGTTTTACGCAGGATTGCACTGCGCTAGATATCGAAAATGGAAAGTTAAAGATAAGGCGGCCGGTATTTGCCGGCAAGGCACTGATCGATCTTAATTTCCAAACGGGCGTTCAGGTGGCGACCGCGCGGCCGAACTCCTTCGCGGTAAAAGAGTCCGCCGTGAATTTGGTAGCCGTAAAACTTGCGGCCGACCCCGGAAATATGCGGGCGAAGGTTCGCGAAATGCGCGTCGCCGAAAAAGGCGAAGCCGACGTAAGTGAAGCCGATGTCGTCGTATCTGGCGGCCGGGCGCTCGCCAGCGAAGATAATTTCAAGATGCTCTATGAACTTGCGCACGTTTTGAAAGGCGCGGCGGTCGGGGCTTCCCGTGCCGCTGTCGATGCGGGCTATATCTCGCACGATCACCAGGTGGGGCAAACGGGTAAGACGGTGAATCCAAAATTATATATCGCTTGCGGCATATCGGGCGCAATTCAGCATCTGGCCGGCATGCGAACGAGCAAGGTGATAGTTGCCATCAATAAAGACCCAGAAGCGCCGATATTTTCGAGGGCCGACTTTGGGATAGTAGGTGATCTTTTCAAGATCGTTCCGGCGCTAACCGAAAGCCTTAAAAAAGTTCTCCACGATTAAACTATGCAAAAAATATTCACGCCAGAGATGCTGACCGAAGAACAGAAGGCTCTTGGCGCAACGGCGTTAGATTTCATCCAGAAAGAAGTCCTTCCAGTTTCAAAACAGATCGAAGCGAAGGAACCGGGACTTGTCCCCAAATTGCTTAGGAAGGCGGCGGACATAGGCCTTCTTATGGTGGAGATCCCCGAAGAGTTCGGCGGCTTGGGACTTGGCAAGGTCGCATCGACTGTTATTACGGAAAAATCCGCGGAGCAAGGTTCATATGAAGTTTCGTTTTTGTGTCACACAGGCATTGGGACGCTTCCGATCATCTATTGGGGAAGCGAAGCGCAGAAGAAAAAATATTTGCCGCGGCTTGCAAACGGCGAGATGCTTGGCGCATATGCACTAACTGAAGCCGGAGCCGGTTCCGATGCGCTAGGCGGGCATTCTACCGCGAAACTATCTGCCGACGGCAAGTTCTATGTGCTAAACGGCGAAAAATTATACATAACGAACGGGGGATTTGCAGATCTATTCACAATATTTGCCAAGGTAGATGGGCATTTAACGGCGTTCCTGGTAGAACGAAATTTCAAAGGCCTATCGTTTGGGCCGGAAGAAAAGAAGATGGGCATTCACGGTTCATCTACCGTTGCCGTTGCGATGCAAGATGTGCAAGTTCCAGCCGAAAATGTTTTGGGCGAGGTTGGTAAGGGGCATAAAATAGCTTTCAATACTTTGAATGTCGGCAGATGGAAACTTGGCGCAGGTAGCCTCGGTTCCTGCAAGGAGCTGATATCGCGGTCGGCGAAATATGTGATGGAGCGAGTTCAGTTCGGCCGGCCCATCGGAAAATTTCAACTGATCAGAAACAAAATTGCCGAATGCGCGATGAGAACCTACATGCTCGAATCGCTCGTCTATCGCTATGCCGGAACGCTGGATGAAGCGCACGCGAAGGCAAAGGACGGCGCTGAAAAAGTGAAGCAGCTGGAAGAATATGTAATCGAAGCCTCCGCCGCCAAGGTCTACGGTTCCGAAACGTTGCAGTTCGTTGCGGATGAAACGGTCCAAATGTTCGGCGGATACGGTTTTTGCGATGATTATGAAGTGGAGCGCTTCTATCGCGATTGCCGAATCAACCGGATCTTTGAAGGCACGAACGAGATCAATCGGTTGCTTATTGCTTCCACCTTTATAAAACACATGATTACACCACCCATGACGGAGCAATCCAAGACAGAGCAAATTGCTTCGTCTGACTTTGCTCCGTCATCAGTGGTTAAAAAAGTGGCGGCATATTTGGCCGGTGTCGGCGCAAAAAAGTATGCCGATAAAATAGTTGAAGAAGAAGCTCTTTTAGCGGTTGTAGCCGATATCGTAATTGAAGGATATGCGATCGAATCGGGGATGCTGCGCGCAATGCAGACGAAGGACAAGCTGCAGGGTGAAATGGTTCGGACATATATGGCGGCGCGCATTCCGTTACTTAAGGTAGCGGTGCGCCAGCAACTGGTCAATATCGCAGCTGGCGATAAAAAAGAATTTGCGAAATTGGAGAAAGCCCTTGATGAGATCATACCGGAAATTGTATATGACATCGGCAAGGGCATGGATTTGATCGCAGCTGCGGTCATTCCCGCGTAAGCGGGAATCCAGTGGGTAAAAGAGATCCCCGCTTTCGCGGGGACGACGTCTATGGCAAAAAAATGCATAGCAATAGCCGGCAATATGGGGAGCGGAAAATCGAGCCTCGTTGATTTTTTGTGCCGTGAATATGGCTTCAAGCCTTTCTTCGAGCCGAACGACATCAATCCTTACTTGGCGGATTTTTATAAGGACATGAAAAAGTGGGCGTACCATTCGCAGCTTCATTTCTTAACGCACAAGTTCCGCATCCATCAGGAGCTCGATCGTTCGAAAGATATCGTAGTTCAGGACCGAACGATCCATGAAGACGCCGAAATATTCTGCACGAACCTTTTCAAGAGCGGGTATCTGCATAAACGCGATTACCATACGTACATGGATCTTTACCGCACGATCCTTAAATCCATTCAGCCGCCGACAGTAATGATCTACCTTGAATGTCCGTTAAGAACGCTTAAGAACCGCATAGCCAAGCGCGGAAGACAGATGGAAAAGAGCGTGCCCGATTCGTACTTAAAGAATCTTGAAAAACTCTACAAACGTTGGATAGGAAAATACGACCTCTCTCCGCTCATCAAAGTTTCAACCGAAAAATACGATTACATGGACGACTTCATCACCCGCCAGCAGATAATGAAAGAATTAGACAAGTATATTTAATCCGATTCGCGCTTATTCGCCTTCGATCTCTACAAGTTCTAGTTCCTGGCCGTGGATTATCTTTGGATTTTCGGCATTACACTTCGGACACCTTGGCGCCATGTAGGCTATTGGGGCGTGTGCCATTGTGTGGGCGAATTCGTGATCGTCAAAACGCGGATCGCCGAATTTTTGCGAGCATCGCTGACATTGCAATTCGACCTTTACGTCCTCAATGCAAAGTTTCGCACCTTCGAGCCTTGAACCTTTTGCATACGTTTCAAAGCCGAACTGCATTTGGTCCGGATGCGCTGCCGCCATTTGACCCAAGCGAAGTCTCAAAACTTTGACGTGCGCAATATTATTTTTTTCTGCCGCCTTATCGGCAGCCGCGACTATCTTTTGTACAATTCCTAGTTCGTGCATATGGGAATAATTACTTCGAATAATAATAACTTGTCAAGAATTCTTAATTATTATAGGACATGCCCTTATGGGATGGTTAGTAGATAAGCTCGAAAAATGTGAGCCTTTAGCGTGGGTGGCTACAGGTGTGGGCCTGCCCATTTTCGTGCGCGAGATTTACACCTATTCTACCAAGCTTGATGATTCCGTAATGCTTGAGTACAAGCGTATCTGCGGCGTGGAATTCAGCAATAGAAATCAGTTCAGGCAATTCAAAGAGCAGGTCAAGCCATCGATACCATTTGGAAGAAGATTGGCTGATACAGTTTCAAAGTTGGTTCGCTTACCCGTGACGATCATAAAAAATTTCGGAGGCATAGCGAAAAGTGTTGGTCGTTTTGCAAGAAGTGCCGCTCTTTTTGCCAGGCATCCCTACAGGTCGCTCGTCGCCCTTCGAAAAACATATGAAGTACTTAAAGCAGATGTACTTACACTGGGGTTTGCACCATTTAAGTCACTTTTAAATCAGGAGGTATGGTATTGGATAGGTGGAACGGGATCCGAATTCACCGCAGCGTTCGTGGCAAAGCGTATGGGAGACAGCTTTCCTGTGTGGTTAGCTCTAGCAAGTGTCGCAGGTTTTTGGGGTGCACAGACAAGAAGGCTGTTCATGGTTTGGTACACAAAGCGCTATTTAAATTTGTATGCACATCCGGATCAGGCAAAGTGTGAGGCGGCAAGGAATTTTAAACCAGTTGCAGTTTATCCCGTGGTGCAATCTGTGCCTTCGCGAACATCCTTTAGCTATCAGCCTCATATATCTTACGGCACGTCTCAAAAAACTATCGCAAATGTTGCAAAGAATGCAGTTGTTGGCGCGGCGGGAGCTATAACTATTTTGGGAATTTTAGAATTTCTCTCCGCAGAGGCGGCCGGAATTTTTGGCGCGTTTGTGCCGCCTGGCGTACAAGATAAAATGAATACTGGCGAAAGAGATGTAAATCGGATATAATGTATAATGATATCATGTAGTTATGGAGTGGATAAAATAAGCAAAATAACTAGCAACTTTTTTGACATTACGACCGATAATGTATATAGAGGATAGGGTTCTCTTTATGGACGATTTTCTTGAAAAAATCAGAGCTGCGTTTCGCGACGATGCAAGAAGGCGAGCTGCGAATGCCGAGCATTATGTCTTGGTCTCCGTCCGTGACGATGAAGGAAACGTTAGCGGAGCGATAGATCCTCTCACTGGTCAAAGCATTCCTCTCACTCAAAATGCAAATGCTGCCGAACAGTTTTCGTGCGACGATTCACAGGAACATCTTGCAAGTATAACCGGACTTAAAGATGTAAATCTCCGTGCAGGCCTGACCGCCTATGCCACCGACCTGGTGGATGGCCTTAAGAGGGCGTTGGGCACTGTCGTGGAAGTAGTTGTCGAGCCCGTGGCTAAAGCGGTTGCACTGGTAACCGATGCGATGATCGAAGGTGGAAAACAGATCGTTGCTACCGTCGTTGAAGAGATCAAGAAACAAGATCATGCGAAGAAAGTTGCAGATAAAATTGAATCGGGCGCGATAAAGTGCATGACGCCGGAACCCAAGGCTGAAAATCCCGCCGACGCCATCGTCAAGGTGTTCGCCGAACAGTTGAATGCGATTGCTTCCGGATCGGTTACGAACGAAGCCAAACCTTCAAATATGGCAGATGTTGCGCAGCATGGCGCCGCCGTTATGGTTGGTGGCGTGGCATTGCCAGATAAAGAAAACCAGGCCTATGCGCCGCACAGTGTAAAAACTTATGGTATCGCCAAAGATGATGCTCCAGCTTCTTCCTCTAATGAATCGAGAGCCTTGGCCGATGCCCGCTTGGCAGTTGCCATTAAAAATGAGATTGCTATTGCAGAAGATGCCGCAAGGATCGATAAATTAAGCGCGGAAAAAATTGTTGAGGCTTTTGTATCCGGCTCTCCCGTTCAGCAGCAAGTTGGCTATAATAAAAATGCATCGTTCACAGAAATTGCGAAGTCAGACGAAAAGCACACACAAAACGGTACTGACATCGCGCCAAAAGTAACGGTGAGAAATGAAGCTAGCGTAGTTGAAAGAAAGCCACTTGATTCGCACGTTTCGTTACCTTCAAGAAGAAATGAGACGGGAAGCGTTGCAACTTCGAATCATAGTAATATCCAGACGAATCCATTTGCTTCCACGAACCAAGTTGAAACAACCTCGGCATTAGATATAGCTAACTTCAATGCCGCAGCTGGTATTATTGGAATGGCACCATATGGTTTAGTTGCTGCGGAGAAGCCACTTTCTGCGGTGAATGCTCTGGCGAGGGCATTCGCAAAAGAAAGTCCCGCACGCGTAGTTACAAAAGTGAAGGCTGACGATGGCAGTGCTGGTGGCCACAAACAGCAAGATAGAAATCCTAGAGAACAAGCCTAATAATTCCTTGCGGTTTTGAAATATATCCGTAAAATACTTTTCCATGTCGATCTCACCGCGCGAAGAGCTGCTCAAGATGCAGAAAAGCCTCTGGAAGCGCAACAAAGAGATAATTAACAGTTCGATCATCGTGAAAGAGGCTGGTTTTGCCGGCTACGAACGCAAGTATAAAGACGCGGTAGCGTCTTACGAACGCGTTGCAACTCACGACGAGATGCTCGACGCCATTCGCAATGCGCGCCTTATCTACATTGGCGATTATCATACCTGCAATCAGTCGCAGCGTTCGTTCCTTCGAATACTTAAGGCGCTCGTCCCCGAAAATGACAAGGTTGTGCTAGGCCTGGAGTTGGTCCACAAGCGGCATCAAAGATTACTAGATGCGTTCGTAAATAAAGATATGAACGAAGACGTCTTCTTGAAGCGGATCGGCCTGCTCGAACATTGGGTCTTCGACCGTTGGGAAAATTTCAAGCCGCTCTTCGATTACGCGCTTTATCACAAGCTTCCGATGATAGGTATAGATGCGGCACCGGACAGCGCGGGGCTTAAAGAGCGCGATGAAGCATCCGCAAGGCTTATCGTGGATCTTTTGCACAAATACCCCGATCATAAAATATTCGTGATGATAGGCGACCTGCATCTGGCGCATCTGCCGCAGCTAGTTTCGAAGTTCTATAAAAGCGACATTAACGACCTCATTCTTTTCCAGAATAGCGACGATATCTACTGGAACCTGGCTGAACAGGATTTAGATCATCGTGTCGAGGTCGTAAAGCTGAACGACCGCGCATTTTGCCGCATGCATACGCCACCGATCGTTTGCCAGCAGTCGTATATCAACTGGCTCGAACACGAAGAAGGCGAGATAGATTTTTCCGATTCGCGTGCGAGCTTTTTGGAGCTGGTCGATCATATCTCTGATTTTTTGGGACTAGACCTTGGCGAAGAGCGCGAAAAGGTCGAGATATATACGTGCGGCGACCTTTCGTTCTTCGAGCAGCTTAAAGAGAGCGGAAAATTTTCGCAAAAGGAACTAAAAAGCCTGAAGCGCCAAATAATGACGAGCGAAAGTTACTTTGTACCTGAAAAGAGGCTTGTCTATCTGGCGAACCTTTCCATCAACCATGCCGCCGAGGAAGCCGCGCACTTCATAAAACACGTCTGCTCCGGTAAGGAGTTCGAGCGCGCGCCGGAAGATGCATTTTACGCGAACATTATGCACGAAGGTTTAGCATTTTTCGGGTCGAAGCTTATCAATCCCAAACGTAAATGCTTTCACGAACGCGAGTTTGAAGGGCTAGTTGCATATTTCGATACGATCAAGGTGCCGCAGGACCGAAGGCTTGAATTCGAAACATCGTGCATTGCATTGGAATTCCT
>CAIPVD010000018.1 GCA_903868375.1 uncultured delta proteobacterium | reverse complement strand
GCTAATCCCGGTACTTCCAGAGCGCTCAATTTCAATATCAAATTTAAAACCTGTGGGGCCGACATCAATAAGTAGTTTCCCCGGTGCACTGTATAGATGCTCAGAATAGGTATTAAACAATGTGATGGCACGTTCGCGGATAATATTTCGCTCGTCATAGTCTCGTCGTGCCTGTTGCTGTAGTACCTCCCGATCTATCTTGACTTCAGATAAACCAGTTTCGAAGGCCCTTAAATTATCAATCATAGTTGAGATTGCATTTAATTGATTGACCGTATCCATATGGTTTTTTTGAAGAACCGTATATTCATCCAAAGCACCATGAGACCGCAGGACTTCCATAATAGAGGCGCGCTCCTCAGTTTTGCTACGAATATATTCATCGCGCTTAGTAATTTCGCGTTTTAACCGCTCCATTTCAGATTGCAAAAAAACGCGTCGATTATCAAGAATTGTTGCATGAAAGTTCCGGACATCATCAAGGCGACGCAGTGTTACGCCAGGCAAAGTAACCCCTGCTTCCTTATAAAGATTTTCAATAGTGTCAAAAACTGGCGGTTGTTCTTCCATAAGGTTTTTTCCGTACAAACCCAACAATCGCTTGTCCGTCGTGTTTATGTCCACAGCTGCGTGAATTTCTTCCGTAAATTGGTTCGCGGCTGTTTGTATCTGCTCATACTGCGGATGCACTCGAAATGACTGAAGCTGTGACGATTCTTGATCAATCTGAAGCTTTAGCCGAAACTTGCGCGCCTCCAGATCGCCCACCGTACCAACAAACCCCCGAACTATACCAGCCTTCGCGGCCTTCTTGAAATCATCAAGGCCTTTTTTCCGATCCTTTAATTCTTGGAGTTCAGCAGCAGCTTCCCATGCCAATCCAAGCATATATGCATTATTAATCTGCTTATCCCATTCCCTTTGTTTTCGATGATGTTCAAAAGGTGTAGAAAAAGCGTCCTTTTGTCGTCTGATGAAAAAAGGAATCAAGCTACGGAAAGATGGTTCATATTTTTTATCATTTCCATCTATCGGCAATCCAAAATAATGATAGCCAAGTAATGCGTTCCAGTCTTTGATACCGTACTTATTCGCTCCGCTTAGTCGTTTTGGCCTGATTGGCCAATCTGACACATCGCCTTCAACCAGTACGTCACCCGGTGCATCGACACTCCGCGTAACAATAATTTGCTTCTGACCTACCTCTAATTCAAGCGAAAATTCCCAGCCGGCGAGTGCCGTGACTACTAAGCCCTTATTTCGTTGCGTTTTCGATCCAAGGCAGAAATGAATTATTTCAATAAGCGTGGTCTTCCCCAAACCGTTCCTTGAATCTTTTTTCGTAGATTCTTTGGTACGGTCGGCCCAAATAATGTTGAACCCTTTCGACAACATGACATCTTTGAATGTTCGTTGATTTGCGAATATTCTCTTGATCATTTACCGTGCCTTTCGACAAGACCATCCTTGTAATTTATCGCGTCAATTGCAAACAAGAAATCAAGCGCGATCACATACCGCCAGTAAACGCTTACTGTAGGCAGTTTTCTAACTTGTTCCCACAATCCAGAAACTGTTTTCGGATGATCCAGATTACGTAAAATTGCCGCACCGGCACCAAGAACAGAGTTTTCCGGTGAAATATGCTTTGTAGG
>CAIPVD010000017.1 GCA_903868375.1 uncultured delta proteobacterium | reverse complement strand
TTCCCTACACGACGCTCTTCCGATCTCGGAGCGAATGTGATAGCACGCGGAATTCAATTTGCCTCCGAAGACCGCGTTGCAACTGCGGTTGCGCAGACGATATTTGGCAGCACCGGCCTATATTTTATCGCCGCCGCCATTATGATATCGACTTTTGGCTGCGTGAACGGCGAGATCTTAACCAGCGCAAGAACTTATTATGCAATGGCTCGCGATGGATTATTCTTTAAGGCAGCCGGCAAATTAAGCACCAAAACGCATGTGCCGGTATTTGCATTGATCGCCGGTGGCGTTTGGGCATCGCTACTTACACTGTCCGGCAGTTACTCGGAACTCTTAGATTACGTCATCTTCGCCGCATTGCTATTCTACATCGTGACCATTATCAGCGTCCTTGTCCTTCGCAAAACCAAGCCCGACATGGAACGCCCATACAGGGCTTGGGGATATCCTTGGCTGCAGGTAATATATATCGTTGCTGCTTCACTTATTGCGATCGACCTTCTAATATTTAAGCCAAAATACACATGGCCCGGGCTGCTTATCGTCCTCTCCGGCGTGCCTGTTTATTTTATTTGGAAATGGGTGGAAGGGCGGCGAAATTGACGCTATTACCATTATGAAATGATTTACATATAGTACGGCGCGCTAATGTGTCGAAATTGCAGGATATTTATTGAGGCCCCTTTGGCATGAGACTTGCTTTCTATCGGTTCAAGGATAATTATATGAAGACATCAAAAATATTATTTGCGGTTCTGGCGGTAACGGCGTTGGCTGCATGTTCGGGCGATAGCGGCACGACTGTAACGCCGCCAAAGACAGATATCGTTGCTTGTAGTTCTGACTCCGATTGCGACACCGGAATGACATGTCAGCTTGGAAATTGTAAAACGGCCATTACGAAACCTTCAACTCCTGTCTGCGGTAATGGCACGTGTGAAACGGGTGAAACAACGGCGTCTTGCCCTGGCGATTGTAAAGTCATTACTTCCGGTGGCGGTGGAACGACGGTAAAGCCTGTCTGCGGGAACGGCACGTGTGAAACGGGTGAAACGGATTTATCTTGTCCTGGGGATTGCGAAGGCAGATTGCCGGCAAAACCCTTCGATTCCAAACTTAACTCTGCTGTTACGCGTACTAATACATTTGGATCAATCTTTACAGGCGTTGCCAATTTCTTGGGTTTATCTTCCAAACAAACTTCAGCCGTAAATGCCGATATTAGCACTCTAATTGTCTTCGCAAACACAAATCTGGAAAATGCGGTTAAGGCGAAACTAAATATTACCGATCCAAACAAGGGTGTCACGGTAGCGGCTTGCATGAACCTTACTGATCTTGAAGCCTTGGGCAAGGGCATCGATTCTATTCAAGGGCTAGAGTTTTGTTCCAATCTGCAAATACTTGACCTAACGCAAAATCAGATTAGTGATATCCTTCCATTAGGTGCGCTAAGCGCACTCCGCGGGCTATCTCTTAAGGACAATCACATAAAGAACATAGTGCCCCTAGTTGCCAATATCGAGGCTGGTGGATTTAGAGATGGCGGATATATAGACATTAGTAGCAATTGGTTGGATCCGGACCAAATCGCCATACTAAAAAATCTTGCTGCTCCTGCAAAATACAATATACAGATCGTCACTGATGTATTTAGTGTAAAACTTGTATGCCCGGGTGAGATGTCTCTTATAAATGGCAACACATTGACAATGGGTTCAGTCACCGATGGCCCAGGTCAAGAAAAGCCTGCTCATAAAGTAACGCTTTCCAGTTTTTGCATTGATACGCATTTATTTACCAACGGAGATAAGAAAAAACTGGCGAACTTTCCGGCATTTTCGGGTTTTACGTGGCCAATATCTCGTTCAGGCAACGATGGCGACCTACAGCCTTTGGTTAACGTAAGTTGGGACGATGCAAATTCAATATGTAAAATGCAAGGTAAACGGCTTCCCAGAGAGGCAGAATGGGAATACGCGGCGAAAGGCGATAAGAGTGAATGTGAATATGGTACACAAGATTGTGCGGCGCCCAATAATACAAATGCATGTTGGAATTCCGATCCAAATAATGAAAGACTAGCGACATGCAATGTAGGATTATTTCCACCCAACGCATTTAAGCTATATGACATGGCAGGAAATGTTTGGGAGTGGGTGTCAGACTGGTATGCAACGTATAGTAGTGATAACCCACAAGGGCCGCCGGTGGGGCAATATCACGTTTTTCGTGGCGGCGCTTGGAACTTAGACGATCCGTTTTACTTGCGTGCGAATTGTCGCGGTAACAGTTCCTGGGCCGTTGATACCTTTATTGACAATATTGGTTTTCGCTGTGTGATGTCGAGTCACTAATTTGCTGGTGGCGTAAAGAATTTAACTATTCGCTGATCGACCATTACGTTTCGTTTGTGAAATTCGTGCAAGAGGACGATCCCTTCCAGTGTGCGGCATCTGCTTAGTGCAACGTAGGCTTGTCCTGTGGCAAATGTTCCGTGGCTCAAATCTAGTATCATCCTGTCGAAGGTCTTGCCCTGGCTTTTGTGTATTGTTATTGCCCAAGCGAGCTTTAACGGAAATTGCGTGAATTGACCAACGACCTCGGTGCCGATCGAATGCTTTTCGCCGTCGAAGGTGTAGTTAAATAGTTCCCAGGTGAATCTGCCGACATCTTCCACGGAACCGTCGGGAAGTTGCACGGAAATTGCGTCATCTGAAATATCCACGACCTTGCCTATCGTTCCATTTGTCCATCGCCCGAACTTATCGTTGTTCAGCAGCATTACCTGCGCGCCTTTTTTCAATTTAAGGGCCAGTCCCGTCGGCAGGACATTGCTCTCGAATTCGCCTTCTGTTGTGCCTTCGAAAGTGTGCGCATGCTCGTGAAGCTCGGCAAGCTTCATCTGATTGACCTCGTGTGCCTTGGCGTTGATCGTGGTTAGATAGATAAAAAAGTCGTCTTGCGGATCGAATTCCGGTTCGTGCCTTCTATTCAGGTAAGCAATGTCTTCGTCGGTCGCCGTATTGTTACGAATGGCGTTCAAAATCCTGATGAACGTTTCGTCGTTCTGACGGTAAATCTTTTCGAGTTCGACTGTTTCTATGTTCAGTTGTGGAAATATAATAGATGAAAAGAAGTAGGGGCTTTCAAAATGCCCCGAGAATATCTCTTTCTCTGCCTTCGTAACTACCGGTGGAAGCTGATAAAGGTCGCCGATAAAGACCATCTTAACGCCGCCAAATGCCGCAAGCTTTTCTTTGCGAACGATACGTAAGAATTGGTCGATGCAATCGAGGAGATCTGCGCGCACCATCGATATTTCGTCGATGATGATTATCTCAACTTCTTTGTATATTGCGGACGATTTTCTCTTCGCGAGCTTAGCGGCACTTCTTCTTGCCGATTCTACCGTAATGTTAGGCTTGAAACCAAAGAATGAATGTATCGTCTGCCCGCGAATATTTACTGCTGCAACACCCGTAGGAGCCAGAACCACCACCTGTTTCGTGCTGGTTCTCCGGAAATATTCAAGCAGCGTAGATTTGCCGGTGCCCGCCTTGCCGGTTATAAAAACGTGCTTCGAACCTTCATTAATAAGATGCAGCGCCTTTTCGAACTGGGCGTTTATTTCAATTTTGCTTGTGTCCATTATTTTAACGAGTACAGAAAGAATCTCCGAACAGCAAGCGCAAATAAAAATGACGGTCTTGCTTTTTTTCTTGTCAAAGATACTCGTATCGCATAACGTGATCATCGCAACAAAGGAGAACAATATGACACGTAAAATAAGCGATGAGACCTGCGTTTCCATTAGCGAAGTGCGGGAATTTCTAGACGCTAATAAAAATAATTTTCCTAAATGGGTCGAGAAGGATTTTAAAACGCTCGATTTTTATAAACTTGTCGGCATGGATCCGGGCAAGGACCTTTGTTTAGCGGAATATGAAGCCGCACAAAAACTTCATCATCCAACGCTAACGCATAAGCAAGCAGATAAACAGTTCGATGCTCTTTCAAAGTCGGTCGAGCGTTTCAAGGAACAGAAATTGCTTCATGCACTGAATCCATGGGCAGATGATCTTTCTGAAAAAGAGTCCTGCAATCTTTTTTTGAGCAGCGCCAAGGTAATGAACTCACATCCCGGCGATTTTAGTGTTGGTGGTTCACTATTTTGCACGGGCGCTAACTTTTTCAAGGCCGTTGACTTGTTGCTGAATCCCAAGAACGGACACAGCGAGGCAAGAGGATATACCGTTAAACAGCTCATACAGTATATTCCCGCAAAATTACGCGCCGGATACATCTCAAAACTTCTTGATGACCCCAACGAAAATGTCGCATGGACTGCAATGGCTGCATTGAAAGACGTGCCTGCCTGCGATCATTACCCGCTTTTAGCAAAGGCCATGCGCGACAGAAGATATAGCGTTAAAGAAGAGGCAATCAGGCAGCTTCGGGAATGCAACGATCAATATCCATCTATCGTTTTTGCAGGCTTGCATGACAAAGATCCAGCGGTTCAAGGATCGGCTCTCGGCGCCATTAGTTACCTTGGCTCTACCGACGAGATCGAAGAGGCGCTAAATCAAAGACAGCAAAATGGTGCCGAACCTAATATCATTGAAGTTAACGAGGCCTGGGCCACGCTTCCCACGAATAAACTGGTGCCTCATTTGCTTCATATATTTAACAATCCGAATCTTCATGGAGAGGGCGAAACGATTTTGGCCGTTGATATGATAGACAGGATGAAACCTGGCACGCAAAAGATAAAGGAATCTCTCTATACAGAGGCATGTAGGCACCCGAATCCGAATATTAGAAAACATGCATTGCTTGCGGCATCGGAACACGTTGAAGATAACACGCGTCGGGCTGATCTTTTATGGCGGGGACTCACCGACGAAGACTCGGATGTACAGATAATGGCGGCCAATAGAATCTACAAGGCGTACGAATATTCGGGCACTAACGCTGAATATCTTAACCTTTTGGAAATGGCGATGAACCATCCGAACGAAGGTGTAAGAATGGATATTGCAGCCCAAGAGGTGTATGGGCAGTCGGCTTTGTCTGCGATCGTACATGAAAGTGGAGGCAAGTCTTATCCCTATTTAGAAAGATTGCTTAACGATCAGTCGATAGCCGTTCGCAAAACGGCCATCGAATTTCTCGTTCAATACAGACAAACGCAGGGAATAACCCCCGACGGCGCCAGAAAGATCCTTGCGATCGCCGAGAAAAACGGTTCTTCAGAGGTTCGCAAATTGGCCAAAGAAAGTGAACAAAATTTTCCCGGAAAGGCCTCTGCTTCACGCTAGTAAATTTGAAACTCTTCGCGCGGCGTCGTTTATAACGGATTCCGCAATTTCGCCCGAACTCACGGCACTTATAACATGTTCGATCGCTTCTTTCTGTGCGGCGTTGTCGCGGCATATTAGGCAGATATCGCAGCCCGCTGCAAGCGACATAACGCAGGCTTCAGGAAGCCCCCATTTATCGGATATCGCCTTCATTCTAAGGTCGTCTGTGAATACGACGCCACCAAAGTTCATGTCGCGGCGAAGAAGCTTGTTTATGAGTGTTGGTGAAAGCGTAGCGGGGCGTTCAGAATCTATCCCTTCATATATAACGTGAGCGGTCATTATGCTCTGTAGCCCTTCGGATATCCCAGCGATGAAGGGGACAAGTTCTATGGCTTCAAGGCGCCCAATAGTGTGGGGCAGGGTCGGCAGGTCGAAGTGAGAATCTAGCGAAGTATCGCCATGTCCTGGGAAATGTTTGCCGCAGGCGATGATCCCGTTGTCTTGCAGCCCTTTAATTGCTTCGATGCCCAAGATAGAAACGGTTTTTACGTTTCCGGAAAAGGCGCGGTCGCCTATTACCGGATTCTTGATGTTCGTGTTCACGTCGAGTACCGGCGCAAAGTTAACGTTAATGCCGACATCTTTTAATTCCTCTGCCATAACCGTTGCCATTTCGTAAACTGGGCTTATGTCGCCGCTTCGTTCGAACTCGGCGCCAAATTCTGCCATTGGCGGGAATTTGGTGAAAGGTTCCGGCATGCGAAAGACGCGGCCGCCTTCGTGGTCGGCAGCGATTAGCATTGGCCTTCCATTTGCAATCGCACGGATATCCAAGATAAGCTTCTTTAGCTGTCCCTTTGATGTGATATTTCGTTTAAAAAGAATGACGCCGCCGACGCGAAAGTCGCGTATCAGCTCGGTTAGCTGGCCGGTGACCTCGGTGCCTTCGAAACCTATCATGAAAAGCTGGCCTATCTTCTCTCGTAAATTCATTTTCCCTTGCCCTCTCGACCACCTTACGGTATTTTAAAAAAGCTGTCAAACATTGTAACGTGATTTTAAAGGTTCTTTGACATAATGTCCATTCCACGACCCTAGTATTTTTTGTTCGAGAAACTTTCGGGTCCTGCCGCCGAACAGCCCCAATTTCGGCATCGCCAACAGATTTTCATTGCACACGGCGATTCTTTGGGTGTTTGGCTGCTGGCGCAAATTGGGGCGCCCCGTTCGGCGTCACCCAAAAGTTTTACAATTCAAAAAAATATAGGGACGCTTCCACTGCTTTTAACCAAGCGGTGGTATGGGTGTGGGTGGACGGCATTTGTGAGCGAGCTAGATTTTGTGACTCACTATCGAC
>CAIPVD010000016.1 GCA_903868375.1 uncultured delta proteobacterium | reverse complement strand
TTTAATGGGGCTTGCCTCCGACGTTGGAGTTCATAGCCACTTGAACCACCTCTACGCATTGGTTGATTTTGCCGCGAGCGCTGGGATCAAGAATATTTTTATTCACTGCTTCACCGACGGGCGCGACAGTGCCCCAGATAGCGGCCTTGGATATATTCAGCAGGTAGAAGATCACATCAAGGGCAAGGCGCGAATTGCATCGCTTCAGGGACGCTACTTCGGTATGGACCGCGACAAGCGCTGGGACAGAATAGAAAAGGGTTACAACGCGATAGTCGATGGCGTTGGGAATAAGGGAACGTCGGCAGTTCAAGTCGTGAAAGATTCTTACGCAGCCGGCAAGACGGATGAGTTCATTGAGCCAACTGCGATAGTAAAAGATGGCAAGCCACTTGCTACAGTAAAAGACGGCGACTGCGTTATATTCTTCAACTTCCGCGCCGATCGCACGCGCCAAATCACGCGCGCCATGACCGATGAAAAATTCTCCGAGTTTAAACGCAGGATGCCGAAGCTTGTCGAGTTCGTTTCAATGACGCAATACGAAGAGGATTTTAAATTTCCGGTTATCTTTCCCCCTGTTCGCCTGACCCATCTTTTTGGAGAAGTTATATCAGAAAAAGGGCTGCATCAACTTCGCATTGCGGAAACGGAAAAATATGCCCACGTGACATATTTCTTCAACGGCGGCGAAGAGAAACAGTTTCCAAATGAAGATCGTGTGCTGATACCAAGCCCTCGCGAAGTTGCAACCTACGACAAAAAACCGGAGATGAGCGCTTATGGCGTGACTGAAGAACTGCTAAAGCGGATCGCTACGGACAAATACGATGTGATAGTCGTGAACTATGCAAATCCCGACATGGTCGGACATACTGGCATATTAGATGCGGCGATCAAGGCAGTTGAAACCGTTGATATCTGCGTTGGCAAGGTCGTTGATGCGGTCGTTAAAAAAGGCGGTGTGGTGCTGCTCACTGCCGACCACGGAAATTGCGAAGAGATGTACGATGCGAATCACAATCCGCAGACCGCGCACACGACGGACTTAGTTCCTTTGATCCTTATCGGAAATGGCTTGGAAAAGAAAAGTTTAAGAGAAAAAGGCGGCGCTCTCTGTGATCTGGCTCCTACGATGCTTCAACTTTTGAACATTAAACAGCCGAAAGAAATGACCGGCAAGTCGATGATAGTTAGCCTATAAAAACGTGCTATCTGGCATTCAAAATATCTTCGTTCATATTATTAACGCTATATATCCACCTAGATGTATTGCCTGCGATGCCTTGCTTGCCGATGCGCACGTTTATATCTGCCCCGATTGCAATAGCCGCATCAACTGGCTTTCATCAGATTTCTTCGATGCCGATATGAAAAAGAGACATTTCGATTCCGCAAGATCGCTTGCAACTTACGAAGGCGCATGGGCTGAAGTTGTCCACAATTTTAAATATAACAACCGGACCGACCTCGCAAAGCCCTTGGGCTCTCTTTTGGCAAAAGTTATAGATTACGAATACGATATTATAACCATCGTGCCGCTTCATCCGAGCAGGCTTCGCGAACGTGGTTATAATCAATCGGCCCTTTTGGCAAAAGAGGTTTCAAAAAGAAGCGGTATTAAATGTGAACTAGGCATGCTATCGAAGACAAAGCTTACGGCGCAGCAGGTAGGACTTTCCAAACAAGAGCGAATGGAGAATGTAAAGGGCGCGTTTATTATAAAACCGGGGACGCGCACTTCGTCGGAAGAAGTGCATGTCCCCGATATCCTGCTTATCGACGACGTCATGACGACGGGCGCGACTGTTAACGAATGTGCCAAGGTCTTGAAAAAATCTGGTGCCGCGCGCGTCGATGTGCTAACACTGGCACGAGCATAAACTATGAACTACTTAGATCTGGCGATAGAAATGGCAAAAGAGGCGGGGCGAATTCAGCTCGAAGGCTTGGGCAAGGTTCACAACGTTGAATACAAAGGCGTGACCAACATCGTTACTGAAGTTGATAAGAAGTGCGAGGCGATGATAGTCTCTCGCATTAACAAAGAATTTCCGTCCCACGATATATTGGCCGAAGAAGGCGGCGGGCGCATGTCGAAGGCAGAATGGCGCTGGATCATCGATCCGTTAGATGGCACCGTGAACTATGCGCATACATATCCGCTCTTTGCGACATCCATAGCTCTCGAGCATAATGGAGAAGTGGTAATGGGCGTGGTCTTCGAGCCGAACAGGAACGAGCTTTACATTGCCGAAAAAGGTTCCGGCTCCACGAGGAACGGCGTAAAGATCCAAGTCTCCAAGACCGATGAACTACAGAAAGCTTTACTTGATACCGGATTTGCATATAATGTCCACGAAGGGGAGAAGAACAATAACGTAAACCACTTCATTAATTTCCTGCTCAAATGCAGGGCGGTAAGGCGCGACGGAGTTGCGGCGGTCGATCTTTGCTACGTAGCGTGCGGCCGCTTCGACGGATTTTGGGAGCTTTATCTGAATCCGTGGGACATCGCGGCGGGGCAGCTGATAATAAGTGAAGCGGGTGGCCGTGTCACAAAGTTTGACGGCTCTCCTCTGGATATTTACGGGCCGGATATATTGGTAAGTAACGGCAAGATACACGATCAGATGATCGAGGTCTTATGTCAGAACAGGTAGTAAAAGAAGATGTAATAAACCCGAGCGAAGTCTGCTATCGGGCATTTGAGCTTTTAAGGCTAAAGGCGTTCGACGACGCCGAAAAGCTACTTTCAAATTGCCTAAGCAAAGTCCCTGACGATGTTTCGCGCGCACTTTTTCACTCTACTTTGGGCGTTCTATATAAAATGAAGGGCGAGTTCAAGAACGCCTGGCGCCATTACGAACGCGCCGAAAAACTTATCCCGAACGATCCGGCGCTTAAGATAATTTCCGCGCGCCTGCTTATAGATGAATTCGCCGAATACGATCAGGCGATAAAAAAGGCGAAGAAGGTGTTAGAACTGCTTCCGAACAATCCTGCGTTCAAACATCAGGCGTACATTACGATGGGCCTTGCTTACGTGAAGAAGGGAAGCAAGAAGAACGCGCTTGAAATGTTGAAAAAATCGATGGAAGGCGATTTTGAAGGATTCATCAGCACGAAGAATATAGACTTCCATCTTTGCGAGGCGGTATTGAAGAAGGGCTGGGCGGAAAATGATGTTAAGACGTTCTTAGAAAAATCTTTTGAATTCGCCAAAAAGCACGAAGAATCCGATTGGATGGAAACGATACAGAAAATGCTAGATCAATTCCCGAAAGAAGGCGAAGCCAACACGGATAACGAAATAACCGGCGTAAATCATAAGCTCTAAAAATAATTTATGACAGAATTGATAGATTCCCATGCGCATCTAACTTTCCCCGATTTCGATAAGGACAGGAAAGATGTTCTGAAACGCGCTCGTGAAGCGGGTTTGGTAGGCATTGTTAATATAGGTTCCGGCGCTGGACTCGAAGATAATTTCAAGTCGCTAGACCTTGCCAAGGTGAACGACGATATCTTTTCGACCATAGGTTTTCATCCGCACGATGCAAGCAAGGTCATAGGCCATTCCGAAAATTTCGATGCGATAAAGAAGCTTGCCGCTGAACCAAAAGTTGTAGCCGTTGGCGAAGTGGGCCTCGATTATCATTATATAGCGAAGGAACCGAATGCGGCGCACTTAAAGAAGGATCAGATAGAATGTTTAAAACGGCTCATCGCAATTGCGAACGAATTCAATCTTCCCCTTATCATCCACGATAGGGAAGCGCATGACGACACGCTCTTCACACTCCGCAACGAACACGCGAACAATTGGGGCGGCGTTATGCACTGCTTTAGCGGTGACGTTGCCCTTGCCAAGGAAGTTTTAGACTTAGGCTATTATATCTCGATAACTGGCGCGGTCACGTTCAAGAAAAAGGCGGAAGATCTGCAAAAGGTAGTTAAATATGTTCCGATCGAGCGCCTGCTAGTTGAAACAGATTGCCCGTACATTGCCCCGGAACCGCATCGAGGCGAACGGAACGAGCCATCTTATGTGGTTCAAGTTGCAAAGAAAATTGCGGCGCTTAAAGGTTTATCTTATGAAGATGTTGCGCGGATAACGACACTAAATACGCGTAGGCTTTTCCATCTGCCGCACGAAATGCCGGAGGGGCGCATAGCTTATGCTATCAGACAGTCGCTATATCTGAACATCACAAACAGGTGTTCGCTTGCCTGCAAGTTCTGCCCGAAGCACAGCGGCAACTTTGAAGTGAAGGGGTATAATCTTAAACTTCAGCGGGAGCCGGACATCGAAGATGTCTGGAAGGCGATAGGCGATCCATCCGACTTCAAAGAGGTTGTCTTCTGCGGATACGGCGAGCCTACGATGCGCCTCGAACTTCTCAAGGCCATTGCGAAGCGTCTGAAGGATGGCGGGGCGATAGTTCGGCTCGATACCGACGGGCTTGGAAATCTTGTGCATGGCAGAAATATTCTCTCCGAGCTGAAAGGGCTCATCGATTCGATATCTATAAGCATCAACGCCGATAATTCAAAGAAGTACAAGAGCGTTTGCCCTTCGAAATATGGCGAAACGGCGTTTCCAGCGGTCTGCGATTTTATAAGGGAGGCGAAGAAGAACATCCCCGATGTGACAGCATCTGCCGTTAGCGTGCCGGGAGTTGATGCCGAAGCCACGCGCCGCTTGGTGGAAAAAGAACTCGGCGTTAAATTCCGCCTGCGCGAATATCAAAATGTTGGTTGACACTCTTATGCGACCACAGTATCTTCTTGGCGCACATGGCATCGATTGGATTTCCAACAATTACATTTCAACCCTTGTCCTTCGAGACAATGCCCAATTGCGCGCAACAGGTTCCGGCCTTTGGGCCAGACTTCAATGCGCCACTTTTGAACCAAGTTCCTCTTAATCATTCCAGCTTCTTAAGATTTGCAGACACCGAAGAACAACTTGTTTTCGCACATGTTGGCCGTGCGATAGAAGATTCTGCGAATCCCATGGCTCAAACGGTTTTTCTTGCTTCGCATGTTCCGTCGTTCTTATTTATGGCCGAACAAAAACAGCTCTCGTTAATTTCGCTTTCCGGGTCAGAAAGATCGGCCGATACTTTTGTGGCATCGCCTAAGAGGGGAACGTCGAATGAAGAACCCACAAAATCGATATTTGGCGATATAATAGAAATTTCAACATATCTGAAGAACCCTACTCGCATATCTCGGCTAAGTGTAAAAAGAGCCGCAGTGAGATTTGCCGATCATTTAAGCCTGATTGTACAGGGTTATAGTTCCACTCATTTGGATCTATTATTAACGATGAGGCACATGGTCGATCTTGAAGCGGTGTTACATTTCGTTAACAGGGAGACGAATTCTGTGTTTAGGATCATTAAAGATGCATCGGGGCAATGGAAAGAGCTTGCCGATGCCACACCGATCCATAGGGCACAGATCGGAAGTGAAGATCCTATTGATGCAGTAACTGTGTTGCTGGGTCGACAAACCGTTGCTGCAGCAATGCCAAGAACATGGCCTGTGGATCACTTATTAAAGATCGTTATGACAAAGATCGAGGAGGCTTCTGCGCGATTTGCCAAGTCGGGCGTGGGAAGGGTTAGATCGGCATTTCAGGGATATGTCACATATTTTGTCACGTTATTTGGATCGATGAATGATTTTTTTGTAATACTCGACGTTCCTTACAAAACGGCGATGACATTGTTGGGAGATGTTCTTAATAAACCGCTTGGGAAGAACTATAATCGTATCGTTACGGCCAGGAAGGATTTTAGAGACACGGTAGCAGCGTATTTTACCACTTGCGAAGATCGCACTCTGATCAAATTACTAGATAATGGCGATGCGAGGAAACTTGTTGGCGTAGCATATGACCTAAACGATGAAGAACTCGATAGGATCTTTGATGCCTTTGGCGAGGGGAAAGCAAAAGAATATTTTTTGATCCAAGCTTTGAGAGGGATCGATGGATATCCGTTCGTAGTATGGTTAGAAAAATATCTTGAATTCCAGCCTAGGAATATGGACAAGGCAAGGCGTGTAGTAGATGCCTATCTTGGTTTTTTACCCGCGCCAGTCAGACCGAGTATCAATATTGATGAAATGGCGTTCGAGGCGGTCAAAGATCTTCTTGAAGATCATGACTACAGGTCGAGCGATTTTGAGGTATTCGAAAGGACGCTTGTTCATACGATAGGACGCAAGGTTTTTGAAAGGCTCGATTCCGTTCCCGATGGCACAGATCTGGAAGGAGCCGTAAAGTATTTTTATAACGTCAGTGATGAGGCTCTGGAGGAAGCCTTTAGTGGGATTCCTAAGGTTCTCCTTCCTTGGAAAGACCATGTTCTTAGGCTTCTTATCGAAGGAATGTTCACGCGCGTGAATCTTAATTCTGCCCAGGAATTTATCGCCGCCAAAAAGAGTTACATGCTCAAACATTTGATGGATGCATGTGCGACATTGAGTAAGATACGATCAGCTCTGCCAACGGAATTGGGCAAAAGGATAGATGTGAAAAAGATAGCTAGCGAAGTTGTCCTGGAACGTTATTTGAATTCGGGAACAAGACAGATACGCGAGGAGATAACGATAAGGATGGTTTGCATGCGAGCATTAACTGCCATCGGAGGGTGGCCCGAAAATGTTTCTCCGCGCCAGCTCGTAGCTGAATATTTTGGTGTTGATATGACAGATATTGATGAGGCCTTTACAGATGCGGTGGGGGTATCTGACGTTTGGAAGAATAAGGTTCTTTTGCTTTTGACCAAGAACCTTGCCTCTTTTGAAAAATGGTCAGCTGCCGCTAAATATCTGATCATGTCAAAATGCGATCAGTATAAGGCAGTGATTCAGTGCACGCTTGATCTAGGAAGAAAATGTTCTTCAAATGGTCATGTTGATGAGGTTTTGGTGAAGGCGGTCGTGGAACATTATATGATTGATCATGATGATAGGGCGCTAAGATTCAATGTCGTCGATGCATATGAGATATTAAAAATCGTTCTTCCTAGCTTTGAACGGTCCATGTTTGATAAAGAAATGTCCCAATTCATTGCGTATTATCTTGAAGCAGCTAAAGGCGCATATTCAAAGGCGAGCGCATTCTTTCCCGCTGAAGTATTGACAGGCATGGATGTAGATAGGACTGCGACATTGGCATTGAGCAGGGCCTATTTATCCAAAAGGCCGGAAAAGCTATCAAGGCGTTCCATCGAAAAATTGATAAGCGCGGAGATCATAGACATATTGGGTGGTTTTCCCGATGACGGTATGTTGGTGCCATTCATTGAATTTTATTACGGGGTAGATAATGAAACAGTAATAAGAGAATTTGAAAAGATGCCATCTCATAGTTTCAATTGGAGAAACGCGAATCTTGTTGCCCTTGCCAACGCTGTTTCGGCCTATAAGAATTGGACTGTGGTCAGATACGCCTTTCTTGGTGCTAAGTCTGCTTGGCTTAGGTCTTCAACTGAACTCGTAAAAAAAATGGCAAGGGTTCTTCCTGTTAATCTGGGCATGAGCGATGATGAATTAAGCGAAGAAATTTCAGAATATA
>CAIPVD010000015.1 GCA_903868375.1 uncultured delta proteobacterium | reverse complement strand
GGCCCGTCGGCGATCTCGGTTCCATCCGCTCGCCAGCGAGTAAAATCGTCGGGCAATCCCATCAATCGCTCGCATTCTCGCGGCGTCAACCGACGAACGCCAGCGAACATCGGATCGCCTTCTTGGCCGCGGCCGGTTCCGTCTTCGCTTGCGTCAAATCCGTCGGCGCGAAGCGTGTGTGCGATAAACGGAACGCCACCGGTCGCATTGCCGTTTCCTTTGCGGAGCGTTCCCATTTCTAGCGGAACATCGAAGCCGAACTTATGGTTTATTTTCAAACGGCCGACCTTGGAAAGGTCGTAGTGTTCCGGATTATAGAACAGGTTATCGAAGAACCTTGTTGCTGTTTCTATCGTAACCGGGTCGCCTGGACGAAGTCTTTTATATACTTCAATGATCGACTCTTCCGGCGAACTCATCTTATCTATTAACAGCGTATTGCGTAGGTAACCTCCGACGTTAAGTTCGTCGATATATAAAAGTTCGAGGTTCGCTATTTTGCAATCGCGGATCTTGTCGAATTTATCTACTGTGACCGCTTCGTTAACGCCCAAAATGATCTCGCCCGTTGCGGGGTCTACCACGTCGTGAGCAGATACACGGCCGAGCAGGTCTTCCATGTCGGTAGGTATCTCGTTCACTTTGGCTTTTTTAAGTTTTTCGATCGCAACGCGGGTGAACTTGCGGCCTTTCTTTACAAGTACGTCGCCGCTAGATGGATCTTTGATATCGGCAGACGCCTTCTGGAAGATGAGAAGTTCTGGAATAAAGCTCTTCGCGATCTTCTTTCCTTCCCAGGTGAATTTTTCCGACTTGTAAAAGAAATTAAGCAGCTCTTCTACTGAAAAACCTAAGGCGCGGAGCAATACCGATACCGGTAGTTTGCGTCTGCGGTCTATCCTTACATACACAAGGTCCTTAGCATCGAATTCAAAGTCGAGCCATGAACCGCGGTACGGGATTATTCTTGCGGAATAAAGCAACTTTCCAGATGCGTGCGTCTTGCCTTTATCGTGTTCGAAAAAGATACCAGGTGAACGATGCAACTGGCTGACTATCACGCGTTCGGTACCATTTACAATAAAGGTACCATTTTCTGTCATCAGCGGGACCTCTCCGAAATAGACTTCTTGCTCCTTCACGTCCCGGATCGACTGAACGCCCGTCTGTTCGTTATTGTCCCAAACGATCAGGCGTACGACGAGGCGCACTGGCGCTGCAAACGTCATTCCACGGTTGCGGCATTCATGCACATCGTATTTCGGTTCGTCGAGCTGATAGCTGACGAATTCGAGCGATGCGGTCTGGTTGAAGTCTTTGATCGGGAATGAGCTCTTGAACACGCCCTGAAGGCCGGTGTCTGCACGTTCATTTGCGTGTGTGTCCTCCTGGAGGAACAGCTTGAACGAGTGCTTCTGCAGCTCGATCAGGTTCGGAATGCTCATTACTTTTTTGATTCGGGAAAAATCCCGTCGAATACGGCGCGGCATTATTGTAGCCATGTGTTTTCAAACCGAATGGAATGGAGCAAAGGGTATAAGTATAATCTTTTACCCTTTGACTCCATTCCTTCCGATCAACTTTAAAATTTCAAATGAACTATCTATAACTGCGTGCTGAAGATACTTCGCTTACTTTATTTCGATCTTTGCGCCTGCTTTTTCAAGTGCGGCTTTGATCTTTGCTGCATCGTCCTTCGTCGCGCCTTCCTTCACAGCCTTGGGCGCTGCTTCGACTAGGTCTTTTGCTTCCTTGAGGCCAAGGCCAGAGATCACTGCGCGAAGCTCTTTAATGACGTTGATCTTGTTCGCGCCTGCATCCATTAGCATGACCGTGAATTCGGTCTTTTCTTCTGCTGCTGCGGC
>CAIPVD010000014.1 GCA_903868375.1 uncultured delta proteobacterium | reverse complement strand
TCGCATAGGCCCATTAATATACAGATTTCATTTGATAATTGCAATTGAGTTGTGTATTTTGGCGCCAATGAATCCTACAAACAAATTCATGATCAAATCTGCGTGCAGCATCGCAGAGAAGGTAGGAGCCAAATCCGTATTTATTTACATCGATGCGCTTGACGACCTGAAATATGGCGAGCGCCTTTTCAAAAAGATCGACCTCTTTTTAGTTAGCAAAAAGAAAAAGTGGGACTTTGACACGGAAGACAAAGAAAACCTTGGCGCACATTGCAAGGGGCTTGTCACTATTCCAAAGATAAACTTAACCCGCATGGCGCTCGTAAAACTTGCCACGATGCTCGGCGTTTCTTTTGAACACATCGAACCTGGTTCAACAACGGTCTGCGTCGTGGGCCATTCGGAAATCGGTGTTCTCGATTGCATTCAGATCATCGACACATCGAAGGAACTTGAAATCCTCACGGGCAAGAACGTGGCAAAGATCACCGAGCATATAAGCTCCGAGGTTTTCCAGACCATTCTGAACCTGGCGATCGAACTTGCCGAAAAGGGGCGCGAAGGAAAGCCGATCGGCACGATATTTGTTGTCGGCGACGAAGAGCATGTATTGCAGCTTTCCCGCCAGATGATAATTAACCCGTTCAAGGGCTACGACGAAGAAGAGCGCAATATTTTAAGCCCTTCGCTTAAAGAAACGATACGTGAATTTGCGGCAATGGACGGCGCGTTCATCATCAGCGGGGATGGCATAATACTCACCTCTGGCAGGTATCTCTCCGCCGCAAGCGACGACACGAATCTTCCGCGCGGGCTTGGCAGCAGGCACTTAGCTGCTGCTGGCATCACTGCCTTGACAAAATCGGTGGCTTTTGTAATCTCCGAATCATCGGGCGACGTAAAAATATTTAAAGATGGTAAGATTGTAATGGATGTGGAAAAAGCACCTAACAAGAGATAAGGGAAAAAGAAACTATGGCAAAGAAATTCAATGAAGCAACACTAGACAAACGCATCGTAACCAGATCCATCGATAAAGGCATCGTTACAGCAGATGAATATAAAGATTTTATGAGCAGCCTGCCGGATGAATCAAAGAATGCCGATGTTCAAAAATGCTTCTCCGAAGAAGACAATACGCTTACCTTCTCCTCCGTTGAAACACTGAAACATTGATCATTGTACTGCTGGCGATAGCGCTGCGATGTTCTGAAGAATGACTTGCGCTTTAGCCCTAGCGAGTTCGTTGCAATCTCTTAGAACAGGGTCCCCCCATTTGCCACCCAGCTCTTTCCCCAATTCGGCATACGCGCGCACATGTTCTACTAGGCCTTCCGGTATACTGTGCGTAATTGTATAACTACCAAGCAAGCGCAAACATTTAACCCCATACCTGTTCCGATTATAAATGCTTTGAGAAAATGACCGCGCAAGGATCCATTGTACCACGGGAATTGCATCGGTAACGTCGTGTCCGTGCGAGTCTAACTCGTCGAAGATATCTAACAATTTCTCTAGCTCTTTCAAGCCAGGATATTCCCTTTTTCCGATCGTATCGATAATACCCAACGCCGTACTCACAAGATCGGCCATGTACCCCGTTTTGGTCAGGTCGTAGCCTTGAAGGGCAAGCGTACCACAACGGTTGATCAAGAGCTCGACATCATGCATAGTAAGTGCTGCTACACCGCTTTTGGCAAAAAGTTGGTTAGGATTTCTGGGATTTACACGTTCGGAGGCTGCGCCATTTCTTGTGCCATCTAAATAAACACCAGCGGCATCTTGAGAAGCAAGACTGGCTGCTGCAGCTTCGGGAGATATGAGAGCGGCCAATTCTGTAACGGGAGTGAACGTTGGCAATTGTTGCAACGCTGCAAAGGTTTGTGCCACGCCGGGAGAAACTGCCGCGCCAAGAACTACGCCATTAAATACGCCAACGCCTGCCATAAACGCCTCCTTTAGGTTGTTGACGCCCTTACCGCGTTATTCGACCCTTGTCAACGTTTTTTACTGGGATTAAGTTGCGTCACGCCGAACTGCGCTGGCGTGGTTTCAATAAGCGCATCGATCACAGCTTTTGTGTCTGGCGCTTTGCCCAAGATTTGTTTCATCGAAGTTATTCCACGTCCATGAATGCCGCACGGAACGATATGCCTGTAATGCGAAAGGTCGGGATCAATGTTCAGCGCAAATCCGTGCATGGAAACGCCTTGCGAGATGTGAAAACCTAGAGCTACGATCTTATCATTTCCAACCCAAAGGCCTGGATGTTCCGGATCGCGCACCGCCTTTATTCCGAACTTGGCAAGCGCCTGAAGGCATGCCTCTTCTACTTTATGAACGAACTCCTTAACGCCAAGTTTTAGCTTATTTATATCGAAGATGAAATAGCCGACCAGTTGGCCAGGGCCGTGGTATGTAATGCGCCCGCCCCTGTTCGTCTTTACCACATCTATACCTTCGCCGGCGATGTCTTTAAGATCGGATATCCAATCGGCGGAAGAATCGCGTCGCCCGATCGTGAAGATGGGCGTATGCTCGCAGAAGATGAGCGTATCTTCTACTTCACCATTCACCCTACTGCTGTGGAGATGCTCCTGCAGCTTCAGAACTTCCAGATACGGTTTTGTCCCTACGTTTGTGTAGATCATGAGGAATTTTACGTGCGTTCAATATCTCAAGCCCCTTATACATATACTGAAGGCCGGAGATAAAAATTAACAGTGCGGTAACATATGTGCAGCCTTCCGCAAAATCGACTATCGGGTATGGCCCAAAAGAGAAGATCGGCTCCCAAAGCGCGCCAAGAGAGAACATCCCAAGGGCTATCTGCGAAAGCGTAGTAAGTTTCGATGAAATGGTTGGCTCGTATTTTACATCTATCTTTAATATCTTTAAAAGAGCAATGCCGCCCATTATCATGGCATCGCGTAAAATGACCAGCACGAGGATCCAAAGCGGCAACGCCCGAACGGAAACGAGGCACGAGAACGCGGTTATCATTAAGAGCTTATCTGCTATAGGATCTAGCAACGCGCCAAATTGTGAATGTGTATTAGAAAGCCTGGCGATGGTGCCGTCTATCAGGTCGGTGAACGAAGCTACTGCAAAAATAACGAAAGCGATAGGAAATGCGCGCAAGATAAAGAAGGCCAGAAAGAATGGAACGAGTATCAGCCTTCCAAGCGTCAATATGTTCGCGGCACACCACATAATGCGATTTATATACAGTATTTCTTGTATTTGCCTAGCAATTTTTGAGGAAGCTCTGCGGTCACTGCAATGCCGGAATTTCCGTGAACGACGTTCTTTACGCGGCCGATACGGTATATTTCAGATAGGACCTCGCCGGAGTTGTGCGGAATTAGCAGCTTTGCCGACTTAAAATCGTGAGATAGTAGAACCTCTATCCGATCCAAAAGTTCGTCGAAGCCGGTCTTTTTAAGCGCAGATATGCAAACTCCGCCCGAAGTATCGCGAACGAAGAGCTCGCCCCTGTCGACCTTGTTGTAGACCAAAAGCTTCGGCTTATCTTGTATCTCCATTTCGCTTAAGACCTTGTCAACTACCTCTGCCTGGATCAAGGCGTCCGGTTCGCTCGCGTCTATTAAATGAAGCAGAAGATCGCTTCTTTCTACCTCTTCGAACGTTGCATGAAACGCCTCGACCAGCTGATGCGGCAGCTTTCGAATGAAGCCAACCGTATCGGCAAGTAGCACGTCGCGCCCGCTTTTAAGCCGAAGCCTTCTAACGGTCGGATCGAGCGTTGCAAAGAGCTTGTCTTCGACAAGAACACCCGCATCGGTAAGCGCGTTCATAAGCGTCGACTTGCCCGCATTCGTGTAGCCGACAAGGGAAACGACCGGTATGGGTACGCCTTCGCGCCTGTGACGATGCAATTCACGATGTTTACGAACATCTGTCAGCCATTTTTTTAGCATCGAGATGCGGTCGCGTACTCGGCGGCGATCTATTTCCAGCTTCGTTTCGCCGGGCCCTCGATTGCCGATGAAACCCGATTGCTGCGAGAGCCCCATCCCCTCGCCAGTGAGCCGCGACATGCGATAGGAAAGTTGTGCCAGCTCGACCTGCAATTCGCCTTCACGCGTTCGCGCATGCTTTGCAAATATATCCAAGATGACGGCGGTGCGGTCCAAGACCTTCACGCCAAGTTCTTCGGAGAGATTTCTGTTCTGCGCGGGAGATAGTTCGTCGTCGAAGACGACCATATCGAAATTTTCTTGCTGGACCCTACCTCTTATCTGCTCTAATTTTCCGCTGCCGATGAATGTTGCAGGTACTATCTTCTTTATCTCCTGTTTGTCGTAGCCTGCCACTTCGGCGCCTGCAGTATCGACAAGGCGCGCAAGTTCAGCAAGCGACGCCTCCATCTGCGTAGTAGAAGTCCTAGGCCTGCGAATTCCTACTAATAGGGCACGTTCAGTCATAGTGGAACGGTAGGTTACAAGATATTGGCATTAAAGCAAATTGAAAATCATTCCACATCCCAATAATGTTTTTGTGCTCGTGAAACTTTCGGGTCCTGCCGCCGAACAGCCCCAATTTCGGCATCGCCAACAGATTTTCATTGCACACGGCGATTCTTTGGGTGTTTGGCTGCTGGCGCAAATTGGGGCGCCCCGTTCGGCGTCACCCAAAAGTTTTACAACTCACAAAAAATATAGGGACGCTTCCACTGCCTTTAACCTAAGCGGTGGTATGGGTGTGGGTGGACGGCATCTGCGAGCGCGCTCCGATTTTGTCATGAATTAGTCGACCGGTTGCGACGCATGATTTTATCTAAGCGGCGCGGGCGGCGAGGTGTTTGAGCTATTCGCTGCTTATTAGATATTCTGCAAGCAGCGAATGGCGAGTTCCGAGCCGAGGGAGACCGATAGTGTTCGGTTACGATTTATCTTAATACAAAATCAGCGTGGCGAGCAGTTGACGGCCACCCACACCCATACCACCGTTGCTTTTAAGTTCACTTCTCCAACACATATAGATCGAAAAGAGATTCGTCGGAAATTCTGAAATCGGAGAACGGCAGCAGCGTTTGCCTGACCTTCAGCCCCATTTCTTTAAAACGCCTATGTGGATTTAGGCCAGGATTTTTCGGGTCCGGCATCACGCAACCGCGCCCGGTCAGAATGATAAGCCCGCCCGGCCGAACAACGCGCACCATTTCTCTTATTACGCGGTCACCATCTTCAAGCGTCTTCATCACCTGATACGTTGCAATTCCCGAACCTATGGCAACATCAACAGAATTGACCGGCCTTCGCAAATATCGCGCATCTGCCACGGAAACATTCAGCCCTTCGGCACGAGCTGCTTCGACAAAGGCAGAATTAATATCTATACCCTGAAGATTTTCCGCGGTTAATTCAGAAAAACGTTCGCGCAGCATTTTCATGAAGTTCGCCCTGCCACATGCCACATCCAATATATCAAATGACTGCTTCCCTGTTCGTGCCTGCCAATCCTTTATTGCAGCGGCCATAACTTTTTCGGTGTAGCCTACGCCGTCGTCAAACTCTGGCGCTGGTTTAACGAAAGGATGAGAAAATAGGTTCAGAAGATATCCTTCTCGAGTGGCCAATTGATTGATCAAACGCTTCAGCCTTCTAATCCTGTTAGGTCCTGTGACCTCATAACCTTCAAATTTAAATCCATCTCTCCAATCAGGGTTGAATCTTTTTACCAGCTCGCCGCCCGTTTCTTTAAGAAGGTAGATGCCGTTCAATACAAGCCTAGGGGCAGCAATACCTCCGCCACGCGATTCAAAGTGAAAAACAATAACGGCATCACCATCAAGCCTTAGCATCGCATATGATCTGCAAAATATTTTATCCGGATGAATCGTTACGCTTTTGGGAACCACGGATGTCCTGATCTCGGCCAGAACGCCTGCGATGGCCTTTGCCCTATCAGGCGTTTCCGAAAGCTCGATCAGATTTCCAACAATATCTTGTGGCTGGCGAGGCACCTTATGAAAGGAATCGATGAGCCTATCGGCTGGTACGTATATGCGCTGCGCTTCAATCGTTCTGGCCATTAGTTTAACTTCTTCACGCATCTTGAGACGAACATCTCCAAATATAAAGAACGTGCCAAGGTCTTCTTCCGTCCCGCTATCGACGGTTAGGACGCAGCCGCGAGGGAGATTGCTAAAGTCAAAATTTGGATCG
>CAIPVD010000013.1 GCA_903868375.1 uncultured delta proteobacterium | reverse complement strand
TGGCCGCTTTGCTGCTCAACAAAATCGGCAAACGTCTCAATGCCCGCCCGCTTATTTTTGACATCGAAATCGCTCAAAAATTCACCTCTGGAGGTTATATAAGCAATTTCTATGCCACAAATTGGTGTATATTCAGGGTGTATCTATGTGATATATCAAGCGTATTTACGCGTCGAATAAACGTTAAGGATAAAACGGGAACTAAATTCAACACCATTGCTTATTTTTCACATGGCGGAGGTACGAACTCGGAAGGTTTAATATTTTTTAGATGCAGATGCATAACGCTTCTCTTGCGGCTGTAACCGAAGTAGATCACGAGACCAATTGCCAGCCACACAAAAAGCCTTAGCCAATTTTCTACCGGCAGCGAGAACATTAGCAGCAGGCAAAAAACTATCCCTAAAATTGGAAGCAGCGGAACGAGCGGCACACGAAACGGCCGCTTTGCATCGGGATTGGTTTTTCGCATGACAAGCACGGCGGCACAAACTATCACGAACGCCATAAGCGTTCCGATATTCACAAGCTCCGCAAGAATTCGCAGAGGAATGAAACCGGAGAGCGCCGCAACAAAGAAGCCCGTTAATATCGACGTCTTCCACGGCGTTCCAAATCGCTTATGAATTGCACCAAAGAAACTTGGTGGTAATAATCTGTCTCTCGCCATTGCAAGCGTTACGCGCGGCAGGCTCAACATCAGCACGAGCAGCACGGAGGTAATTCCGGCAAGCGCACCGAGCGAAATCAAGAACTGCGCCCACGGAAGGCCTACTTGCCTAAAGGCGTCGGAGACCGGCGCATCAATGCTTAACTTTCCATATGGCACCATTCCTGTCAGAACCGCAGTGACGGCAATATAAAGAACTGAACAGATGAGAAGTGATGTAATAAGTGCTATAGGCACATCGCGCTGCGGATTTTTTGCCTCTTCCGCCTGGGTCGATACCGAATCGAAGCCGATATAGGCGAAGAATATCATCGCGGCGCCCGCCATCATGCCGAGCGGCTGGCCGTTCGCCCCGCTTTGCCCAAGAATGGTATGGCCAAATATGCTGATGCCCGAAAAACCGAAAGGTGCGAATGGATGCCAATTTGCTGTATTTACGTAAAAGGCGCCGACGAAGATGACGAAAAGAACCACTGCTAGTTTAATAACGACCATCACCGCGTTGAACCTTGCGCTCTCTTTAATGCCCAAGACCAGAATGACTGTTATAAGCGCCGTGATTATCATCGCGGAAAGATCGCAAAATGTTCCGCTTGCGGCAAGCAGCCCCGTTGTCGGATCGAAATTAAAAGGCGCGTTCTGAAATATTTGCGGAAGGTTTATGCCGAAGATCCCGATAAAATCCTGAAAATAGTGCGACCAGCCATGAGCAACCGATGCGCTTGCAACGGCATATTCAAGTACCAAGTCCCAGCCGATTATCCATGCAAATAGTTCGCCAAGTGTTGCATATGCGTAAGTGAACGCAGAACCCGCGACCGGAACCATTGAGGCAAATTCCGCGTAGCAAAGTGCTGCAAATATACAGGCAACGCCGGAAACAAGATACGAAAGCATGAGAGCCGGACCTGCCTTATCGTGTGCCGCGACTCCAGTTAGAACGAAGATGCCGGTACCGATGATGCAGCCAATTCCCAAAGCCGTAAGCGATACTGGACCAAGCACGCGTTTAAGCCGATGCTCGCCGTTCATCTCTTCAAGTATCATGTTGATCGGTTTTCTAGCGAAGAGTTGTTTGAACATGGCCAGCATTTTACATGTTCTTTAAATGAAAGACAAAGACAATTTAGCACGACCCAATATTGTTTTGCGTTCTAGGAAACTTTCGGGGCCTGCCGCCGAACAGCCCCAATTTCGGCATCGCCAACAGATTTTCATTGCACACGGCGATTCTTTGGGTGTTTGGCTGCT
>CAIPVD010000012.1 GCA_903868375.1 uncultured delta proteobacterium | reverse complement strand
CGGGCCGGTTCCCAATCGCATTGCAGGTGCAACCGATGGTTTGCGATCAGTTCCTGCAATAAAGTTTTCTACTCCGGCAAAAGCCGCCGTTTGCGGTGATGTGTTTGTTGCCAGCGCCGAAAGAATAAGAGGATTCATTCCTTGAGCAAGCTCATCCGACGACGCAAATCTCTGCGCTTCCGGCAGACGCCACAGCATTTGAGACAACGCAGTCGGCGCACCGGCAAAGATTGTTTCATTTCCCGCAACGGAAAAACCAGACGTCGTCGCAACGGCTCCAGCATAAATCGGAACCGCAGTCGAAACTACCGGCTGAACAACACCAAGCAATCCAAAATTTGTACCTACGTTTGCCATATGAACCTCCGTTTATTGAATCGTTAAACCGCGCCACTTTAAGTACATTATCCGATGCCTGTCAAACAAATTTTATCCGCCCCCTACCGCCCATGACGGAGCAAAATCAGACGGAGCAATTCAAAAACGTTTGCTCCGTCTTGAATTGCTCCGTCACGGGTGGTAAAAAGCGCTTGCGCTGCACATCCAAAACCGCTAACTAGCAGCGCATATGGAAATCCTCACAATCATTATATCTCTCATCACGGGCGCGGCGCTGGCAGCTGGCGCGGCGGTATATTTTCTGAAGCAGAGGCAGCAAAAACCGGACAACATGCTTCTTATGATGCAGCAGCAGCTCGACGGCATACGCGAACAGCTGCGCGCCAGCATCGACGGCACGACGCAGATCGTCAATAAGCAGCTCGGTGAACTGACAACGCAACTTCACAACCAGCTCAAGCATCAAACCGGCGCGCTCAACGACACTCGCAAATCAATGGACGAACGGCTCGACAACGCCGCACGCGTAATTGGCGACGTCCAAAAATCGATGGGCTGCGTTCACGAGGCGCTGGCACCCGTCGGCGAGCTTCGCGACATTTTGAAAGCGCCGAAACTTCGCGGCGGACTTGGCGAAATGATGCTCGAGAGAATACTGGAAGAGATGATGCCGGCCAGCATGTTCACGGCGCAGTATGGGTTTAAAGATGGCGAACGCGTCGATGCGGTAATAAAGGTCGGCGAGCAGATGGTACCGGTCGATTCAAAATTTCCGCTGGATAAATACCATGAATACCTACAGGCAAATAACGACGAAGCAAAGAAAGTTGCTCGCAAAGGTTTAACCACCGCCATTAAAAAGCATATCACCGACGTTGCAAAGTATATCAGGCCAGATGAGAATACGTACCCTTTCGCGTTCATGTACATTCCATCTGAAAATATCTATTACGAAATGTTCGTGGGAAGCGAAGCCGAAGAGTCGCTCTGGTCGCACGCCGCAAAGGCACGTGTATTCCCCGTTTCCTCGAATACGCTCTACATGTACCTGCAGACCATATCGTTCGGGCTTAAAGGAATGCAAATAGCCGAGCACGCAAAAGAGATACTTGGCAAACTTGAACAGCTGCAAAAGAATTTCACCGATATTCGGAAGAACTACGAAAAGATCGGCACGCATCTAAAGAACGCCCAAGGCGCATACGACGACACGGATAAGAGGCTCGATAAAATCGAAACGAAATTTGCGGCGCTAAATTCCGAAGCAGCGCCAGCTCTTGAGGAACCTGCGAAGAAGGACGACGAAGAACTTCATCTCCAATAAACGTTCAGCGGTTTATTTGCCCCCGAAATTGTAACGGTCGAACCGGCCGGCGCCGGATATTGCGAAGATCCGCCGTCGATATAGATCGAACCTTCGCGCATGGAAGAGACTATTTTTATCTTTGACCTTGCCGGCAAGACGCCTTCAACCACTTTGTACGGTTTTGTAACTTCGTATGGTTCGCGAACGAAATATTCCATCTTATCCGATTTGAGCGGCAGCACCTTGCCACCCGCAGATTTGACGGCGGCGGTAGAACCCGCAGCGGTCGAGAACCAAACGCCGGAACTTTTTTGATCTTCACATTTAGCCCCGACGATTATCTTATACCTGGAAGTACTTGCCGGAATGGTGTTTGCGAACAAGACATCGTTCAGCGCAAGCTCGGCGAGCGGCTGGCCGTTTATCGCCACTTTCAGCCGATGCAATTGGATAGGTTTTTTGCGCCCGGCGATTATATCCTTTATATACTTCTCCATCGTCTGCCTTGTCGCCGCGCAGAAAAAGCCGACGCTGTGACGGCCGAAGGATTTAATACCGAGTATAGGCGTGTTCACGCAATAATGAGAAGCGGTAAGAACCGTGCCATCTCCTCCGACGGTTATCACAAGTCCCGCATTTTTTATTGTCTTAAGCTGTCGAACGGATTGCGCATCGAAAGATATGCCAAGCCCCTTAAGCAGTTCATAAAGTTCGTTAAGCGTTGCAAGATGCAGCTTGCTTTTTTCCCGAGTCGCAACATCGCTGTTTGAAACCTGCTTATAAACCACTAAAACTTGATTTAATCTCATGCGCATGTATATACTTATTATCATTTTCCGTTGCAAGAAATAGATTCTATGCGCAAACGAGTTGGCATATTCGGCGGTTCGTTCGATCCGCCCCACATGGGGCACGTGGAGATCTGCCGCTATCTATTGGATCACAACGATGTCGACGAAATTTGGGTCGTCCCCTGCTTCAAGCATCCGTTCATGAAGGCAATGGCTCCGTTCGAAGATAGGTTAATGATGTGCCGCTTCGCCTTCGGCCAGTTCGGAAACAAGGTGAAGGTAATGGACGTAGAAAAACGTTTAGGCGATATAAGCTACAGTTTAAGAACCGTCGAACATCTTCAGGGCGAGAATCCCGATATAAAGTTTTCGCTTATAATGGGGAGCGATACGGCGAAAGACACCTCTTCCTGGAAAGATGCGGAAAAAATCAGGGGAATCGTTCCATTTCTAACCGTTCCGCGCGGCCCAAAGTCACACATACCGGATATAAGCTCCACTAACGTCCGCAATTGTATTAAAGATGGCAAACGCTTTGTAGAACTCGTCCCAACCGATGTGGCGGTATATATAGTTACGCATGGACTTTATAGCTGACAGGTGCCTTAGATATTTCTCAACATAACCACTTGAAATAATTATCCTTTTAAGCTTTCCCTTATAATTCCGCCAAAACCTGCAAAAAAGACGCAACTTCTGCAAATTCCTGCCGATAATAGAAATAGGGAGATAACTATTATGGGCGATCCGATAAAAAGTCTTTTTGGTTCAACGGTCATCACCTCGTTCGATGACATAGAACCATGCAATACAGCAACCGACAATGAAGGCCGCCTAAAACCTAAGAACCCCGATAAAGAGGTGGCAGCTGGGGCAAGGCAGATCTTGGTAGAAGATGATATCGCTGAATTTTTGCCAAAGGGATGGGATAAGGGTTCCGAAGAGGAACAAAGGCTTGCGGTGTCGGAGGCAAAAAAACAAGCGCATCATAATAAGTTAACGATACTGACCCCCGAACAGGAAGCAGCAATAGAAAATGGCCACAACATCCGTAACGAAAAAACGACTAATAATATAACAATTGATGATATCAACAGAATATTGCAGCGTAAGGACCCTAGTTTCGACACCACAATAAAAAATAGTAAAAGCGATATCGGCGAATACTTGGGAATTTGCAAAAACGCGGCAGCCGATAAGTTCTATCTATTTCCCAAAATGGTTTCGGCTAAGACGTTTGAGGCACTAGGTAATCCGTGCAGGCAAGCAAATAAACAATTGTGGTTGGAACCAATTCCTCTTTCGAGCGTCAAGATCACAGATCTTCATGATGGCCTGGGCCTTGACCCAGATCAATATTGCTGTAGTGGGGGCGATT
>CAIPVD010000011.1 GCA_903868375.1 uncultured delta proteobacterium | reverse complement strand
CGGCTCAGATCTGCATATGTATGAAGGCCGGACGAATATGGAGCCCGGCAGAATCTTAGGGCATGAGAACCTTGGAACGGTTATCGAGATCGGCAGCGCGGTTGACCGCGTCAAACTGGGAGATAGGGTCTGCATGCCATTCAATATTTCTTGTGGCTTTTGCGAAAATTGCGAGCGTGGGCTCACAGGGTTCTGTCTCACTACCAATCCCGGCAACGCGGGTGCAGCCTATGGTTTTGCAGGTATGGGATCGTACAGTGGCGGACAGGCAGAACTGTTACGTGTGCCCTACGCCGACTTCAACTGTCTGGTGCTCCCGCCCGATGCTGATGAAAAAGAAAATGATTACGTTATGTTGTCCGATATCTTTCCGACCGGTTATCATGCCACCGAGCTTGCAGGCGTGCAGGCAGGCGATTCAGTTGTCATTTACGGCGCCGGGCCGGTAGGTCTTATGGCGGCGTACTCCTCGATCATCAAAGGGGCCAGCAAGATCATGGTTGTGGACATGCACAAGGACCGACTGGCATTGGCAGAAAAAATCGGTGCTATCGCAGTCAATGACTCGGATGGGTCTGGCGTGGAACAGATTATGGCGCTGACCGCGGGCATAGGCGCGGATCGGGGATGCGAATGCGTGGGCTATCAATGCTGCGACCACAAAGGGCATGAGGTGCCGAACCTGACAATGAACAATTTAGTGAAAACGGTGCGCCCGACTGGCGGTATCGGGGTTGTGGGTGTTTTCATACCGGAAGACCCTCACGCCAAAGATAAATTGGCCAAGCAAGGTCGGATTGCGTTCGACTTTGGCCAGTTTTGGATCAAGGGCCAGCACATCGGTACCGGCCAGGCAAATGTAAAAGCATATAACCGCAAGTTGTGTAAGCTGATCGCAGAGGGAAAAGCGAAACCGTCCTTCATCATTTCTCACGAACTGCCTCTCGACCGGGCGGCCGAAGCATACGAAAACTTTGATGCGCGCAAGGATGGCTGGACCAAGGTAGTTCTTAAACCGGGGCATTGATACCGAAATAAAGAAATTGTGATCTTTGAATTTCGTTTGTGGCATATATAAGATTTTAGAAAGTGATAAAGGAGGCTGATATGGCTATGATAGGAGTTTTGATTGAGAATATGTTTGAGGATTCGGAGTACAAAAAACCCGCAGCGGCTTTTAAAAAAGCAAAACATAAACTTGTACATTTAGGGATCAAAAAAGGAACCGTTAAAGGAGAAACGGCCGGCCTCAAGGTTAAAATAGAAAAAGCGGTCAGCGACGTGGTTGCCGGTGATTTTGACGCGCTCTTTATACCAGGCGGATATTCTCCGGATCTGTTGAGGAGCCATGACGAGGTAGTCGTTTTCGTGAAACAATTTGCCGCGACAGGTAAACCAATTTTGTTCATTTGTCATGGGGCACAACTATTGATTACTGCAAACCTGTTAAAAGGACGCAGGGTTACAGGTTGGAAATCCATCATTCAAGATATTAAAAATGCCGGCGCTAAGTATCTTGACCAGGAGGTGGTGAAGGACGGAAATTTCATTTCGAGCCGCTATCCCGCAGATATTCCGGCATTTATCAAAGCTTCATTGGATAAGCTTAAGTAGTATCAAGAAAAGGGAAAGAGAAACTTGCTGTGACGTGGTAGAAAAAGGCAACGAACAGATTCAGCAAAATTATGAAAATCACAACATCAACAATTAAGGAGACAAACAATGAGCACAATTACCACTAAAGACGGCGTACAGATCTATTACAAGGACTGGGGTTCGGGTCAGCCCGTCGTATTCAGTCACGGGTGGCCGCTTTCTTCGGACAGCTGGGAGTCTCAAATGTTTTTCCTGGCGTCCAAAGGTTATCGTTGCATCGCGCATGACCGTCGAGGCCATGGCCGGTCCAGTCAGACTTGGAATGGCAACGAAATGAACACCTACGCCGACGATCTTGCAGCCCTAATAGACACATTAAATCTTAAGAACGTCGTTCTGATCGGTTTCTCCGCCGGCGGCGGAGAAGTTGCTCGCTACATCGGCCGACATGGTACAAAGCGTCTCTCCAAAGCCGCACTAATTTCGGCCGTGCCGCCGCTGATGCTTAAGACGGCAGACAATCCCGGCGGTTTGCCTATCAAAACATTCGATGATATTCGAGTCGGCACGATCAGCGACCGCTCAAAGCTCTATAAAGATATCGCCAGTGGCCCGTTCTTTGGATTCAACCGGCCTGGCGCGAAGATCTCTCAGGGCATGATCGACTGGTTCTGGCTGCAAGGGATGCAGGCCGGTCACAAGAACACCTTCGACTGCATTAAAGCGTTCTCTGAGACAGACTTCACCGAGGACCTCAAAAAGTTCGATGTGCCAACGCTTATCATTCACGGTGACGACGACCAGGTCGTACCGATTGGCGCGGCGGGACAGGCCTCTGCGAAACTTATCAAGAACTCGACCCTGAAAGTATATAAAGGTGCACCACATGGCCTGACAGAGACGCACAAAGAACAACTCAATGCTGATCTTCTGGCCTTCGTTTCAATGAAACAACAACCCAAAGGAGAATGAATATGCCAAAGTTTGAATCACCATTTTCAGGACTAGCAAATGACAGGAAGCTCACGGATGATGAACTCATCAGGGCCATTCGTTTCACGGTGGCGTCAGAGTATGAAGCGGCCCAGTTGTATTTGCAGCTGGCTGAGTCAACCGACAATAAGCTTGCGGCGGCAGTGCTCAAGGATGTGGCAAATGAAGAGCTTGTTCACGTTGGAGAGTTTATGAGATTACTTTTCGAGCTCGCGCCTGATGAAGAAAAGTTCTATGCCCAGGGGGCAAAAGAAGTAGAAAAAGAGATTAAGAGTATTTCTTCTCGAAAACGTAAATGATCAAGTTTACCATAAAGGAAGATATGGAATATTTTTCGATGGTTGCCAAATGGCTGTCTAACAAAGCTGCTCAACCGCTCGCGTGCTTCCTTGCCTTTCTGATCGTCCTGGTTTGGATCCTCTTCGGGCCGTTGCTTCATTTCAGCAACACTTGGCAACTCATAATCAGTACTCTCGCTGCGGTTACTTCCATCGTCATGCTTTTCATTATTCAAAACAGCCAGCACCGCCATACGGTCGCGATCCAGTTGAAACTGGACGAAATCATCCGTGCCACCAAGGGTGCCCACAACGAGATGATGGACATTGAAAAGTTGACGGACCAGGATCTGGAAAAGATCCAGAAAAAGTATGGCTTGATGGCAGAGAAAACCAAAGAAGATTTAAAGAAAGGCAAGATAGACACCCACACGCCCGATGTAAGCAAGACCATCATCGAAAAATAACCATGTCATTCTCGAATCTATACCTCTCCGCGTCGCTGCGCACGCAGAGTACGCAAAGGTTCTATGAGCGAACTTGCATTACGCTAATTCGTCTGTGGTGGCGTGATCATGACCGGATATATCTTCATGCCATTCAATGTGATGGGACCGGAGGTGGCGGGCGTCGGCAATTTTGGTTCCGGCCTTCCAAAGCGATAAGCCGCTTCTGAACGTGTAACAACAGGACCTGTTCCGGTAAGCATCTCGAAGAGGACGTCTCCAACAGGCACTTGGCCGATCCGGATGCGGTAGTTTTTTTCGATCTCACTAGATTGCGCGTCTATAATGGTTTCAGAGATCAGGCCAAGCTCTAGCGTTGCTCCTTCGGGTAATTTAACGACGAGCTTCATAGGAGCCTCTGTGATCATATTCCTTGAGATCTTAAGCCGGACATCTACCACTGAATTTGCCTGCACGCCAGATGCCCCATCCACTTCAAGCCAGACGGAGGCCGAGTTCTGTTCCGAATGAACGGATCGTTTCGCGGCATGAGCCTTAGCGTTCATGGTGAGCAGAAGAAGAGCAATTATCAAGAAACTAAATATTTTGAGCTGCATATTCATCCTCCAATTAGTTGCATGTTTGGGTGGCGTTCGGATAGTAAGGATAATAATTTGTCGGTTCCGTCGCCGCGTTAATTACAGATATTTGAGTACCGCCACATATCATTGCATCGAAAAAATCGGCGACCATGGAAGCTTGCGTGGCACTCGGGGTGATATTGATCGCCGTGCAATTATCTTCAGGGTCTGTTTTCCAGTTGCGCACCTTATATCCTCGCTGACTAAATAATGAATCGCCCGTCAAACGTGGGCTCGCAAGGGCATTATAAAGAGGCGTGGACGTGCTCGATCGTGAAATGGTCCACATCATTGCCGACACTTCGTTCTCATCCATGTTCTGCAAGATCCCTGCCTTGACAGTGGGACGCGTCCATATTGCTTTTGTTGTAGCTGAATATGTTCTATCGGCGATATTAAAAGTGTCGAACGATCCTCTTATTTTATCGTAATAGACCGGCGAGTTCCTTACGCTAGACGAGAACCATGTGGCCCATCCTTCCGAAAAAGCAAGGCCAGGAGGATAATGGGAACCAAAACAATGCGGCCCTGCCTCGCCTACAGACTTCCCCCAAACGTCCATAGCATAGTGGCCGAATTCGTGGCCATAAACAGCCCTGGACCAGTAACCTTCGTCTAGAGTCGTCATTCCTGCCGCAATATTCTCTTTGAACTTGTTAGACACGACCTTTACGTCATCATTCCACTGACACGCTCCGCAATCCCATGTGACATTCTCCTGCATCCAGACCGCCAATGGAGCAGGCGCAACCGTCGGCCATGCAGATACAGCAATGTTCATGATCTGGTTCAACCAATCGAATTCGCGCAGCACTCCACTCGACTGTGCAATAGTTATAAGATAGGGATTAGCTGGTACCGTAAGATCGGCGCTCCATACCCAAAACGTGCCGGTGGCCGGCACATCTTTGTAATTACCGGCGGTTGGAAAGTTTGGCCTTACAAACGCCATAGAAATGCCCGTTTGTGTCATGTCAACTTGCGGCCTCACCGCAAAGAACGCCAGTGTATCGCCTGCCTGTGCCGGCGATGGAACGTTGATCGTGAATGCGCCGTTCGCGTCCGTTATCGCGGCATCGATCACTGTACTTCCCCGAAGTGATTCAACGATCACTCCTCCAGCAGTGGCTTGCCCGACAGCCGACCAGTTGTTCATGGCCGTGGTATCAATATCTTTATACTGGTACGCAAGAGCGGAAGAGAGCGGAGCGGTGGCTACTGTGGAGCTGCAAAAGGCGCCCAGAGGATTGTTCCTGCACCCGTTCGAACAAGCAGCATTTGTCCAGTTGCCAGACGCATCGCATGTACTGACGTCGTTCCCTGCGCACTGGGTCGCGCCTGGGATGCATTGTCCTTCCTTGGTAATACAGCTCGCCGCGCCGCTGACCACTTGACAGGATTCATAGTCCGCACACGTCTGGGTCTGAAGTGACCGTCCAGAGTCGGCTACGACCTCGCACCATTTGACCTCGGCGGCAGAACTGCATACGCCTTTCTCCGATATCCCCTGACATGGATCCGAAGCCGGAGCATTTGAACCGCCTCCGCCGCACGCTGTAAAGAAAACAACTAGAAGCAAACATCCGAATATACATGCTCGTTTCATCATATCCCCCATTTAATAAAGTGACTGGACCGTGAGACAGCAATATACCTGTAAAAAATTAGAGTTACAATTTAATATTGCGGTCGATCTGGCTTCCCTTCAGGAATAATTGTAGAATCTATTTCAGAACCAACACCCACTCATCCGACAAACCTAATTTTCGTGTCCACTTTTCTACAAGTGAAGTGTTTATCTGATCGCCGGACACTTCCAGCATTCCTTTGATATCTTCGATGTGTTTCTGCGAGCCACCTTCTTTGTAGAAGACCAGTTTTTTCAATATTACATATTCGGGAGGGGCTACCCATACCTCCTCTTTGGCAATCAGCTCTACACGCTTCTTATTCTCAAAACCCCATGCTGTCAGGTCATCGTTTCCTGCAGGATAAATGTCAATTTTGAATCCTGTTTTTTGATCTATCACATTCATATGCCCGTGTTCGCCAAGCTGTATAGCTTCTTTAATGGCTTCATCAGGAGGACAATAGTAATCGTTGATATCGAACGAACTTACAAAGGCCTTGATTTTAGAAATAGGAAAAATGACGACGACATCCATGTCCTGTGTCAAGCGAGGCTTGCCATATAGAATGGAGGCCACAGATCCGGTGATCATATAGTCAAGACTCAAACCCTCCATCTTTCGTAAAAATGTCAGCAGGTTTTTTAGATCCATATATTAT
>CAIPVD010000010.1 GCA_903868375.1 uncultured delta proteobacterium | reverse complement strand
TTTAAATGACAAAATGTGCTGGGCGAAGAAAATATGTGCATTACTTTTTGCAATGTCTGTGGCAGGCCGTGCCTCGGCAGACTTTCATAAGATCTGCGATGGATATAAGATAGAGTCACCGTTCATCATATCGTTTACCGACAACGAAAAGAAGCTCATCTGCGGCGATAAGAACGTCGATTCATGGAAAGAGATACCACGTTCACAGGCAGAGTTCTTCATACGCAATTTTCTTCAGGACCGCGGATACTTTTCACCGGAGTTTTCGGAGAGCGACGGAACCGTTCTTATAGAGGCGGGCAAAAGATCGACCGTAAAAAAGGTCGTTGTTACCGGAGATGTTCCCCCATTTTTTCGTATCGATCGCCGCCGCAAGACGATTCGAGCATACCTCACTCCTTCACTTCTTTCGCAGATCGAGGATTGGTCGCGAAAGGAGTTCAGGGGTAACGGTTATCCATTTCCGAAGATCACTTCAAAAGCAGATGCCGAGACGGGCGTTGTAACATTGAATATCAAGCCCGGGCCCCACGATGTCATAGCTTCCGTCTCCGAAGAAAAGGTCGAAGGTTTGGACGAACGCATATTTAGGCGATACGATGCGTTCAAATTGAACAAACCTTACGACGCCGATCTTCTTACACTTACGGCCAACAGGACCCAGACCGCAGGAGTCACCCAGTTCACCCACTTCATGACCGAGCCTTCAAGCGACGGTGTAAAGCTCGTTCAAAAGATAATAAGCGGTCGGCCAAGGCTCTTTATAGTTGGCTTTGGCGCCAGCACCGAAGAGTACGGGATAGGCGAAATGTCGTGGCAAGAATCAAGACTGGGCACGTTCGGTTCCTCGATAAAACTTTCGCTCTATGGTTCGTATCTTAGACAGGAATTCGATACGGACGCTAAGTGGTATTTCAACACTTCGCGGTGGTATTTTAATCCAAGTCTTTCCGTTAGCCACCTTAACGAAAAACAGTATGAACTGTTCACTACAAGCGTCAGATTCGTACCTGCAGCGGGCTTCGATACTGATACGGCTAGATACGATCTTTATTTTGGCCCGGCGCTTAGCTACACCGACACCTTAAGCGGCGTGAACCCTGGGATCACGCATTTTCTTTCCGCCATCGCAAACTTAAATATTATTAGCCACAGTTACGAGGTAAACGCCCTCGCCCCGCAAACCGGCTATAATCTTAAATTCTCTGGGACCTTCAATCATAAGAGCCTTTTTTCAAGCGCCACCTTCCAGCAGCTGCAAGCGCGAGGAGAGCTCCTCTGGAACATTGGAGAATTCTCTCCGCCACTATTTGTTCTTGGCACAAGGTACATGCTGGCAACGACCGTCACAAAGCAAAGCGACAGCGACTTTGGCAACGTACCTCCCACTTATCTTTATTTTCTCGGAGGATCTACCGATATCAGAGGCTTTAAGAGAGGCGAGCTGCCATTGCCTGGCACCATCGCACTTACATCCGCAAGCGGCGGCGTTGAAGGAAGGTTCGTGAGCGTCCTGCCGTTCGACTTTCAACCGATCGTTTTTGTCGATATCGGGGCATTAGGCGGTTCCAGTTTTAAGCTGAATTTTCCCGTCTATTGGTCGCCGGGGGCAGGCGTACGCTGGCCCTCTCCTATCGGCATTTTCAGGACAACGATCTCTCACGGTTTCCTCGCTCATAACAGCGATCCTCTAAAAGATGGTCAGTCGCACTGGCAGTTCTATTTTAGTTTTGGAGAGGAGTTCTAATATGTGGAAATATATCTTATTGGCACTTGCCTTTGTTATTCTTACGGTCGTTGCGGGTCTTATATCCATTCTGAACTGGCCGGGGCTTATATTGAACCGCACTGTTCTTGGAAAGGCCGCCGCTTATACAGAAAAAATTGGGCTCGATGTAAAATGGGACAAGTTAGATATATCATACTCATCGCTAGGATTCCTGGACAAGAAGATATCGATCTCTTTTGGCGGCCTTTGCATCGAAAAAAAGCCTTTGCTCGAATCTTTGTGCTTTGAAAAAGCGGACTTAGCTTTCAGATACAGTTTCAGGGAAGTTATGCCGCGCTTACTCGAAGTCGGCCCTGTTGATCTGAATGGCGGCAGATTGAGCTTAGTTATTTCGCAAGCAAGCAAGAAGAACGAACGGGACTCTTTCCCTGTGCCTAAAATATCTTTGCCGACATGGATCAGTAGCGCAAAGTTCTTTCCGATAAGTGTGGAGGTTGGCGAGATCGGCATAAAACAAAAAGATTCGGCCATCAGCGGAAAGGCATCTTTCAAGATCGAAACAACGCAAGCGGCTGAACTTGAACGCGGCGACCTGACAGCTGAACTTAGAGATCTTCGCTCTGACACCATTCTTCGAGCGAACGTGGCGCTTGCTAGCCCCTCCCATTTCTTGAACGACGACTGGCAGATGAATGGCAACATTGAAGCGGAGCTGAAAGCAGGCGCACGTGCGCGGCTAGATGTTCAAGCGCAAAAGGAAGCAGACGGCATGCTAAATAATCAACTTAAAGGCACCTTCACGCAAAAAGATATCTCCGTAGGTCTTTCAGCGAATGGAACTATCGCGGCAAAGAGCCTTAGCGAAGAGTTGAATGGTAACGTTATCTTGACCGGATATCCTATCAAGAATGTAAATGTAACCGGTTGCAAGATAGAGCTGGCAGCGACCAACAGCGGATTTAACCGAGGCAACCTTCAGCTGAACTGTCCGATCAGCGCCGATTTAAAGTTCAAACGTTTACCCAGATCCTTTCAGAAAATATATGAAACTCCAGAGCGTATCACCTTTAACTTAAGCATAAGCGCAGAAACGTTCCTCTTTCCCGATCTTTCACAAACCACGAAAGGAAGCTTGCGCGCCGAGATGACGCCGGCAAATAGCAATATAATGACTACGTCCGGATATGTAGCCGCCAACTTTTCGGGAATACTAGCGAACCCTCCAAAAGAATGGAAGGTCTCTTCGAACGCGGACCTAAAGTTGGAGATACAAAAATTCGCGAAGCTAAAAGATATATTGAAGGGCTCGGATTTTGAAATACCAGCGCCGCTCAACTCACTGGAGGGAACGGTTTCCCTATCTGTCAAAGGAAGCGTGCCTTCTCTCACAGAGGCAAGCAACTTCCCCATATCTTTCGAAACAAAACTCTCTTCGGAAAAGGAGAACTTTGATATCGACATCAACGGAAATGTCAGTGTCATGAAAGGCGCCGAAATAAAGATGGATGTGGAGCTTACCGATATAAAGATCGAACTGCCCGATCTGAAACCCCCATCTTTTCCCAGGGTCTATCCCGACGAAAGGATAACAAAGGAAGCCATAAATCCTCAAAAGAAGACCAAGATCCATTACGATATCGGCATATCAACACCAAAGAGCCAGCCCGTCAGGTTTATCTCCAAGTCCTTAAAGGCGCCAGTACCTATCGATGTGGACATGAGGATAAAGAACGATGACATTACGGGAAATATAATAGTGAACAGCGTTCCACTAAATCTATTCCACCGCGACGCAACACTTGAATCGTTCGAGATTAAGTTCGGAGAGCCGCTTAATCAGTCTGAAATAAAGGGGCAAGTAAAGGTCGCCTATGTGGATTACACCATAAGCATCAATCTTGTAGGAACAGTAGAACGGCCAAGCGTTTATTTCGAATCCGAACCGCCAATGTCGCAGGACAATATTATAGCAACGCTTATCTACGGCGAGCCGTTCGACAATCTTAATGCGGGCGACGCATCTTCTGTAGGCAACATGAGCTCTGCAATAGCCGATCGCGCAATTGCGCTTACCTCGCTCTTTGTCCTGGCTTCAACTCCCATCCAGAGAGTGAACTACGATCCCAAAACGGGTGCGTTCTCCGCAAAATTAAAGCTCGGTAAGAGAACATCGCTGAACGCAGGGACTACCAGCTCGACTTCGAGCGAACAGGTCGGCCTTCAAAGAAGTCTTGGAAAGGGCTGGGTTATAAATACAAACGTTCAAACACCTTCCAGCGGGAACAATACCACCGCCCCCAATGGTACGAACGCAACCGCCCTTATCGAATGGCATAAGAGATATTGAATCCGCACCTGCGCTAAAAATATCAGTTGTTAAAATCTTATCAGGGTTTATAAAGCATCTGCATGCCATTTGAACTAGTAACAACATTTGTCCCCAAAGGCGACCAGCCGCAGGCTATAGAGAAGCTTACGAACGGAGTTCTGCGCGGCGAGAAGCATCAAACACTTTTGGGCGTGACCGGAAGCGGCAAGGGCTTTACGATGGCGCATGTCATTGCAAACACCGGAAAGCCTTCGCTCATCATGGCGCCAAACAAAACGCTGGCGGCGCAGCTTTATCAAGAGTTCAAGCAACTATTTCCAAATAACGCGGTAGAATATTTCGTAAGCTACTACGATTATTACCAGCCGGAGGCTTATCTTCCCGCGCAAGATGTTTTCATCGAAAAGGATTCGGCCATTAACGACGCGATAGACCGCCTTCGCCATTCCGCCACGCATGCGCTCTTGACCAGGAACGACGTGATAATCATCGCGAGCGTCTCTTGCATATATGGCTTGGGTTCTCCCGATTCGTATTCGAAGATGCACCTGGACCTGCAAAAAGGCCAGGCTATAGACCGAAACGAAGTGCTTCGAAAATTGATCGAGATACAATATGAACGTAACGACATCGACTTTCACAGAGGCACATTCCGCGTGCGAGGAGAAACGGTCGAGATATTTCCGGCGTACGAAGACCTGAAAGCGGTGCGCGTCGAATTCTTCGGCGATGAAATAGAACGGATCAGCGAGATAGATTATTTGACCGGCGAGCTAGAGGCACAAATAGATAAGATCGCTATCTACCCAAACAGCCACTATGTGGCGCCGGAAGCGCGTTTAAAAGAGGCGATCGCGGGCATAAAGGTCGAGTTGGAAGAACACTTAAAATTTTTCGAGCAGAGCGGAAAGATACTTGAAGCCCACCGCATTAAACAACGCACGAACTATGACCTGGAGTTGATGGAAGAGATCGGCTTTTGCAAAGGTATAGAGAACTATTCGCGCTATCTAGATGGCCGCACAAAAGGGCAACCGCCGCGCACCCTACTCGACTATTTCCCGAAGGACATGCTCCTATTCATAGACGAAAGCCACATCACCGTTCCGCAAATTGGCGGCATGTTCAAGGGCGATAAAAGCCGAAAGACGACACTCGTTGAATACGGATTTCGCCTTCCATCTGCGCTTGACAACCGGCCGCTTGACTTTCCCGAATTCGAAGCGCGAATGAACCAAGTCATCTACACTTCCGCTACGCCATCCGAATACGAGTTCAAGCATTCGGGCAAGAACGTTGTCGAGCAGGTCGTTCGGCCAACGGGCTTGCTCGATCCAAAATTAAGCGTCCGCCCGATAAAGGGCCAGATAAAAGATCTGGAAAAAGAAATATTAATACGCACGGCACGTGGCGAACGCGTACTTGCAACAACGCTCACAAAAAGAATGGCCGAAGATCTATCCGGTTATCTGCAGGAACAGGGAATTAAAACTCGTTACCTGCATTCGGATGTTGAATCGATGGAGCGAATTGCCCTGCTGCGCGACCTGCGCCTCGGCAAATTCGATGTGCTAGTTGGTATCAACTTACTCCGCGAAGGCCTGGACCTGCCGGAGGTTTCGCTAGTCGCAATTCTAGATGCAGACAAGGAAGGATTCTTGCGTAGCGAACGTTCTCTTATTCAAACATTCGGCCGCGCATCGAGAAACGTCGGCGGCGAAGTGATAATGTATGCCGATAAAATAACCGGCTCGATGGAGCGCGCGATGGGCGAAACGAACAGGCGCCGAAAATTGCAAGAGGCATACAACAAAAAGAATGGAATAACGCCAGAGACGATCAAGAAGGATATCACCGATATCTTAAGCTCCATCTACGAAGCCGATTACCCGACCATTCCCATCGCAGGAGTGGAAGCGGTCGATCCTCGCGATATACCGAAAAAGGTCGCAAAGTTGCGCAAAGAGATGTTCAACGCCGCAAAAAAACTCGACTTCGAAAAAGCCGCGGAGCTAAGAGATGAAATAAGTAAATTGGAAGAAAAGGGGCTAGGTTCCTGATTATTTGTCTGTTTTGCCGCTATCGAAATACCTGAAAGCATGCGCATTCTTTATTATGTCTTTGGCATCGCCTTCCGATATCAAGGCACTTGTATGCGGGTTCATCACGATATATAATTTTCTTCTGTCTAAACTTTCACTGTGCTTATTATCGCCAGGTATCAGCAACTCCTCTTTCATAGGAAATGAATTGACAGCAAATCTATAATTCACAGCTGTCGTAATGAACTGCGAGAAAGCATCGTTATCGGTTATTTTCACATTAGGGTCATATTGCGCAAAGTATATATCGAAATTGGTTCCGGCATTTTTTGCCAGCAGGTCACATAGCTTAGCCAAGAGATTTTCTCCACCTTTCGACAATTTTCCATCTTTTCCGTAAGGATCGATCGATAGGACATATTTCGTCCCCGCACTAAAGGACATGACCGGTTCGACAAGCATAGCGCCAGCATCTTCACTCGCGATAGGAGCGACTTTATTTCCACCTGCTAATATATCTTTTGGCGGAGTTCTATCGAATTTTAGAACATCGACTTTGGCCGT
>CAIPVD010000009.1 GCA_903868375.1 uncultured delta proteobacterium | reverse complement strand
GGCTTTAACCCCAATTCTTTTACGACCGAAGCCATCTCGGCCAAAGGAATGTCTTTAATATTCTGCTTGCCAGCCATAGTGATTTCATAGCAATATCACGGCGAAAAACAACCATTTTCGCACCTCGTAGGTGCAAAAATGGTTTATAAGCGGTGGAAATGGTCATTATATGAAACTAGTCGAATGTGTTCCAAACTTTAGCGAAGGGCAGGATAAGGCGAAGATAGATGCCGTCTGCGCCGAGATTAAAAAGATCGCGGGCGTTCGCCTGCTCGATGTGGATCCAGGATATGCCACGAACCGAACCGTTGTGACATTTGCCGGTTCTCCAGAAAATACCCTCGAAGCAGCGTTTCAAGCCATCAAGAAAGCGGCGGAAGTGATAGACATGCGTGCACACAAGGGCGAGCATCCTCGCCAAGGCGCGACCGACGTCTGCCCGTTCGTGCCGATTTCAGGTATAACTATGGAAGAATGTGCCGAACTTGCGCGCAAACTTGGCAAACGAGTTGGCGACGAATTGAAAATTCCGGTGTATTTATATGAGGCGGCGGCATCGAGGCCGGAGCGCAAGAACCTGGCAGATATTCGCGCCGGCGAATACGAAGCAATTTCTAAAAAATTAGGCAAACCCGATTGGAAGCCAGACTTTGGCCCCGATAAATGGAGCGGTAGTGTTGCAAAAACAGGCGTAACGGTAATAGGCGCGCGGCAATTCCTCATCGCCTACAATATCAATCTAAATACAACAAGCGTCCCCCGCGCAAAAGATATTGCATTTGCGCTGCGCGAGCGTGGTCGCTTGAAAAGAGATGCCGAAGGTAACAAGATAGTCGATTCGCAAGGTAACAACGTTTACGTGCCGGGCATGTTCAAAGAATGCAAGGCAACGGGCTGGTATATCCCCGAATATAATCGTGCGCAGATAACCATTAACTTAACCGACTTTCATGTGACGCCGACACATGCGGTCTTCGACGCCGCTGTAAAAGAAGGCGAGAAGTACGGCATTCGCGTGACGGGTAGCGAAATCGTTGGGATGGTTCCAAAGCAGGCGATGATAGAAACGGGGCTTCATTATTTAAAGAAGCAGGGCGGAAGCGCCGGCGTGCCCGAAGGCGATATAATTCAAATGGCGATCATGTCGCTGGGCTTAAGCGATGTCAGCCATTTCGATCCTGCGAAGAAGATAATCGAACGACAATTCATGGAGAAACCTATGTTAGCAAACATGACAGTAACAGATTTTACGAACGAACTTTCACGTAATTCGCCGGCGCCAGGAGGCGGAAGCGTTGCGGCCTTGGCCGGTTCGTTATCGGCGGCGCTCACCTCGATGGTTGCAGCGTTAACGCACGGCAAGAAGGGTTACGAAAAATATAACGATGAAATGGAAAAGATCGGCGTCGATGCTCAAAATATGAAAGATGCCTTAATGAAGGCGATAGATGACGATACCGAGGCCTTCAATAAAGTGATGGCTTGTTTTGGAATGCCGAAGACAACCGACGATGAAAAGGCAAAGCGCACCGCGGCGATACAAGAGGCAACGAAAGGCGCAACGCTTGTTCCCTTCACCGTGCTTGAAAATTCCATCAATTGCCTAAAAGTTGCAAATGTCGCGGCCGAACATGGCAATCAGAACTCGCTTTCCGATGCCGGCGTTGCGGCATTAATGGCCCGTGCGGCGGCTTATGGCGCCTATTATAATGTACTCATCAATCTGAAGTCGCTCTCCGACAAAAAATGGTCCGATGACATTCACAAGAAAGCCGATGAAAAGATCGCCGAGGCCGATAAACTCGCAGGCGACGTTCAAAAGCTCGTAGTTCAAAAGCTCAAGAATTAATTAACGGATATGGGCGACAACGTCCAATAATATACGATGTTGCTTTAATTTGAAATCTTGGATATAGGGCTGGCGATTATTAATGGGGAGTAAAGGAGATAAGTATGTTCGATAAAGATTGGACCGTGGTTCCGTTTTCATGTGAGAGATTTAATGTCTCCACGTACAAGATGGAAGAGGTGGATGAAAAAAAATGCAAGGCCGATGCAAACGCATTCATGGATCATATCGAAAGCTACGACTGGTATTGCAGAAAAGAAACGTCTTCCGTTGCCGATGTGAGCACAGGCAGTATCCACAAAACGTTCTGGGTCGGTTGTCATCCCATTAAAGATAGTCGAATTGCAGGTGGGATTGGTTTAGCCTATGCGGGAGTTCGTGTTCTAATTGGAATATTGGGTTCTATTGCTGATTTTGCAGTTAGTTTTCAGCGCCATGAGAACGATATCAGCAACGAGATAAAAGGGCCGCATACCGTGCAATAGATCTGGGAATGAAGATCACTTCAATAATATTCGACCTTGACGACGTCATCGTCAACAGCTCACCGCTTCACTTCGAGGCGTATGAACGAGCGTTGGCCGATTTTGGACTTCCCGTTGTTGAAATTCCTGCCGAACTTTGCCGAAGCATCTACGGGATGAGAATCAAAGAGATCATGCATGTGCTGGTCAACCATTTCAAAATGGACGTCGATGTCGAAGCGTTAACGCGCCACCGAAACGATTATTTCCTAAAACTTGTCAAAAAAGGCGTGAAGCCGATGCCCGGACTTGCAGCATTTATAAAAAATGTTGAAAAATGGAAAATGAAGCGTGCGGTGGCGTCAAGCGGAGTGACCGAATATGTCCACGAGGTCCTAAAACAGCTAAAGATCAACAAATTCTTCGATGTTGTCGTAACGGGCGACAACGTTCATAATCCAAAACCGGCGCCAGATTGTTTTTTGCTAGCCGCAAAGAAGATAGACGCTTTGCCATCCGAATGCGCGGTCATTGAAGATGCGACGAAAGGCATAGAAGCTGCGAAGGCAGCCGGCATGCTTGCAATTGGTGTGAAGAATTCGGTCGTCGATTCCGGCCAGGATATGTCAAGAGCCGATATCGTCGTTCATAGGTTGGACGAAATAACACTTGAAATGCTGGAGGATAAACGATAGTAAGCACCGGCAATTGAATTTTGGGGTCGTAGCTCAGCTGGGAGAGCGCTTGAATGGCATTCAAGAGGTCAGGGGTTCGATCCCCCTCGGCTCCACAAAATTGAAATCAAAAATATTCATTCTTTTTCTAATCTTCTTTCTTCCTTTGGTTATTTGCTGCAAAAATAAATTAACCGTCGAACTTAAAGATTCCGATACGCTGATTATTAATTCGAACGCATATTTTCATCTGTGCGCCGGGCAGCTTGCGCGGGCGCCGGGCGTTTCGATAAAAAAGGGCGATATCTGGGATGACCTAGTTACGAACGCGCCGATGAGCTATTATCTGAACAAGCGTGGCGGGCCAGTTGAACACGCAATGCCTTGCGATGTCGTCTTCTGCCAGAAATTGAATTGGCCGCTTAAGTTCACGTTGTATCCGTTCGAATATGTTCGCGAACCCAATGCCACATTAAAGGATATGAACACGCCGGTCATCAAGAAGATCGATCTTAAGGGGAACACTATCAAGGTTAAGATCCCATATTTCACCGACAAATCCTGCAAGGAAGAGAAAGTTTTAGAGAAGGTATTTAAGACAGAATAGATTTATTGTATAAGCCAATCCACTCAACATCGATAAATTCGATTAGGATATGAGAATCTAAGATAATTTCGATAACATCTTGACGACCTGGAGAAGGTCGTCTTGCATGTGCTGATACTCGATTTGAGATGTAAGACCATATGCGAAGGCAATATCAAAAGCAGACGCCGATTCTTTTGCT
>CAIPVD010000008.1 GCA_903868375.1 uncultured delta proteobacterium | reverse complement strand
CGCATTAAGAAAGAGCTGCGGAAGTTCATTTCCAACACCGAGGCGATCGGTAAGCAGGGAAAAGAGCTGGTTTCTATCCCTATACCGCAGATCGACATTCCACATTTTGTTTACGGCGATAAGCAGCAGGGCGGAGTTGGCCAAGGCGAAGGCGATGTCGGCCAGCCTTTGGGAAAAGGCCAGGGCGACGATGGCAACCAGCAGGCCGGCAACATGCCGGGCGAGCATCTCCTAGAGGTCGAGCTTTCCTTTCAGGAACTGGCGGAGATCTTGGGCGAAGAGCTGGAGCTGCCCAGGATAAAACCGAAAGGCCATCAAGAGATCGAAAGCAAAAAAGTTAAATATACCTCGGTCGGAATGCAGGGCCCCGAATCTTTAAAGCACTTCAAGCGAACATATAAGCAGGCGCTAAAACGCCAGATCATGTCTGGGACCTACGATCCAAAGAATCCGATCATTGTGCCGGTAAGAGAAGACCGCCGCTACCGAATGTGGAAAGAAGAGATCAAACCGGAAACGAAGGCGGTCATCATATATATGATGGACGTATCGGGATCGATGGGCAACGAGCAAAAGGATATCGTCCGCCTCGAGGCTTTCTGGCTCGATGCATGGATCAAGAGCCAATATAAGAACGTAGATACGCGTTACATAATCCACGATGCAGTCGCTCGAGAGGTCGATCGGGAAACGTTCTTCCACACGCGCGAGAGCGGCGGCACGATAATATCTTCCGCATACAAACTTTGCCTGAAGATGATCGAAGAAAAATACAATCCGTCATCGTGGAACATCTATCCGTTCCATTTTTCCGACGGCGACAATTGGAGCGGCAACGACACCGACGAATGCATAAAGCTTCTGAAAGAACAACTTCTGCCGGCGTCCAATATATTTTGTTACGGCCAGGTAGAGAGCGAATACGGCAGCGGCCAGTTCATGAAGGACTTAAACGAGCGGATCGCCGATGTCGATAATCTTATCACGTCGAAGATAGAGAACAAAGATGCTATTCCTAGGTCGATAAAGGATTTTTTAGGTAAATGCAAATGAACTTAACACCCGAACTTGCGAAGGTAAAGAAAGAGATCGAGAAGTATGCCATAGAATATGGCCTCGATTTTTTTCCGGTCATCTTTGAAGTGCTCGATTGGAAAGAGCTGAACGAAGTCGCTTCGTTCGGAGGATTTCCAAATCGTTATCCTCATTGGCGTTTCGGCATGGAGTACGAAGACCTCTCCAAGCGTTACGCGTGGGGCTTATCCAAGATCTACGAGATGGTCATAAATAACGACCCTTGCTACGCATATCTTTTATATGCGAACAGTATGGTCGATCAGAAGCTCGTTATGGCGCACGTTTATGCGCATTGCGACTTTTTCAAGAACAACGTTTATTTTGCTCATACCAATCGCAAGATGATGGACGAAATGGGCAATCACCGCGCCCGCATCATGCGGTATATCGATCATTACGGGCAAGATACGGTGGAAGGTTTTATAGATGCGTGCCTATCTATCGACACGCTCATCGATTGCCATGCCCCTTCGATCAAGCGTGTGCGCGACCACGTGGAGCGCCCTGTAGAGGCGGAAGAAGAAGAGCGGGAAGTTAGAAAACTTAAGAGCGGCCGCAACTACATGGACAAGTTCATCAATCCTCCTTCGTTCTTAAAGGAACAGGCGAAGAGGCTTGTCGAACAGCAGAAGCTGGATAAGCGCTTTCCGGAAAGCCCCGAACGCGACGTGATGGGGTTCCTAACCGAACACGCTAGCCTAGAAAAATGGCAGCGCGATATCCTTTCCATGATGCGCGAAGAGGCATATTATTTCCTGCCGCAAGGACAGACCAAGATAATGAACGAAGGCTGGGCGGTTTTCTTCCACTCTAAGATAATGACCACGCGCGCGTTAAAAGATAGTGAAGTCATAGATTACGCGGACCATCATTCCGGCACCGTTGCGCCGTATCCGGGAAGATTGAATCCGTACAAGATGGGCTACGAACTTTTTAAGGACATCGAAGACCGCTGGAACAAAGGCAGGTTCGGCAAGGAATACGATGAATGTACGAATCTCGTCGAGAAAGCGCATTGGGACAAGAAGCTAGGTTTGGGACTTAAGAAAATATTCGAGGTCAGAAAAATATACAGCGACCTGACGTTCATAGACGAGTTTTTAACGCCGGAATTCTGTCGCGACCAGAAACTCTTTACGTTCGCTTATAATCCAAGCGCCGACCAATACGAAATTGCATCGCGCGAGTTCATGAAGGTGAAAGAAAAGCTGCTGTTCCAGCTGACCAATTTCGGGCATCCGCTTATTTCCGTGGTCGACGGCAATTACAAGAACAGAGGCGAACTTCTTATCAAGCATCAGCACGAAGGCGTTGACCTTCGCCACGACTATTCACAGGAGACGCTAAAGAACCTTTACAAGGTCTGGGGCAGGCCGGTGAATATCGAAACGCTTGTCGAAGACGTTCCAAAGATACTTTCCTTCGATGGAGAAGAGTTCAAAGAATTCAGGCCTTGAAGCCGAGTCGCTTAGTTCGCCACATTAAAAGCCACACAATTGGGATCAAGAGAAGGCAATCTGTTGCAAAGATCAGATTCTCGCCTATCTTAACCGTGATGATGAGATTGAAGAGCGCGATGGAGAGGTAGAAGAGGGGATTGAGGAAGTGCCGGAGTCTTATGTCATTGCGAGCCTCTGAAAGAGGCGAAGCAATCTCCTGTACGGGGGATTGCTTCGGCTCCAGGTGCCTCGCAATGACGCTGAATATCAATATCACCGCGAGCGGAACCAAGAACCACCCTGCAAAATTCGTAAATGGCACACCGAAATATTGGCCGCCGTTCGGATAGTAGTAGATGTTGCCCAAGAACCACTTGTCGCCAAGCACGGTGAGCGGGTCGATGATGATGTCGAGGAGCATGGTAAGAAATGCGCCGAATACAGCGGCCCAGATGCCGAAAGCCTTCGAGCCAAGAATGAATCTCGCCGTCGTCCATCCCGCAAATATCATGAACGGGTAGGAAAGCGAGTCCCAGAAAGGAACTCCCGCCACCATCAATTCGCCCGGCATGTTCTCGTATCTATAATAGTAAAGACCGTACGGGAATCCGTTGTGGATGGAAGATACCTCGCTCGCCCAGGCGACGACATAGCCTACAACAAGCCATATTAAAGTCTTACGCCATGTGCCAAAATAAATACGCCCCAGCACCAAATAGGCGATCAGGAACATGAAAACGTATGGTCGTTGCAGGACGGTGGTCCAAATAGTTGCAAGCATGGCTTAAGGATAAAGGAAAAAGTTAGACTTGTAAAACTAAAAACTGTTTAACCAGGCGGATAGTTCTGTCAGTGTTGCTGTAAACGATTTTCGATTATAGATCTTGCTCAATTCTTCGTCATTGTTGAGAAGATCTTTCGTTTTACCCTTCAGGTCGGTTTCGCCGATCGCCGTCTTCATAGACCTTTTTCCGACCACGGATGACAGTTTTTTAAGGTCTTGAAAATCACACCATACAGTGTCAGCCAATTGGGTGTTTGACAGCGTT
>CAIPVD010000007.1 GCA_903868375.1 uncultured delta proteobacterium | reverse complement strand
CGATGGCCAACGTTGCCTCGGGACTAAACACATTTCCGTATCGCCACCCATCGGCAAAAAAACTTGCAAACTATGTGGAGTTAGATCTGCCGCCTATGCTTGGGCTCAAAAAACATGTTATCGGCGAATTGATAGATCACCGAGTTATTGAACGACCAGAATTTAATATAACGTATCATCCGATAGACCTGGCTGCGAAGAATATATCGATTCCGGCGTTCAAAGCGCCGTGCGTCTTGGTTTTTGAAGGAATGTCATATTATTTGCCTTACGAACTTCTTAAAAGAACGATCGATGCGTTTGCCAACGCCATGCCTAAAGGAAGCGTTCTCATCATGGATTATTTTCCGACTGCGGTTAAGGAGAATGAAGAACTGAACAAAATAATGCACAGCATTCCAAAGGACGGCGGCGAGATATGTCTAACTTATCTTGACGGCGCACAGATAAAAACGCTGCTTGATCGTTTTCACATCATCTCTAACAAGCTCGAAACCGAGTTAGAAGATGAATATTACGGCGATCACATTTCCAAGTCTATCGGCTCCATTATAGTTACGGAAATATAGCGCGAGAATATTATAAGCCTTGCAAAGACTGCTGCTGTGCGGGTAATGTTTTTTCGTTAAAGAAACAATTTGGAGGAGAACATGCTAAGAAAATTTGGAGTGGGTCTTTTGGCGGCCTGCATGGTTTTGGTTTTGAATTTAAATGTCGCTGAAGCAAAAGAATTTGCCGATCGCAAAGGCCTATTGATCGGTTTGGGGCCGACGGTTGGTGGCGAAACGAATTCAATAAAGCAGGTGGTCGGCGGCGCGCGTTTTAGGCTGGGCGGCGGCTTAAATGAAAAGTTCCTGCTCTATTGGGACAGCAGTTATCTTACAACGCGAAAGGATGGCCTCGATTACGATGTAGTTCAAGAACAGGCAAGGGCCCAATACTTCTTTTTTGATAATTTCTATGGCACTCTTGGCGGCGGTTTTGTTGATGGCTCAATCAGCCAAAGCTCAACTTCAGGCGGCGTTACGACAACGGTTTCCAAATCCAAATTTGGGTTCGTCGTAGGCGGCGGAGCCGGTTATGAATTCAGGCTTACAAAACATTTCGTAATGGCTCCAGAGGTTACGTTCGATTACGACCGGATCAAGGGGACGAACTATTATATTCCCGCCGCCTATCTTCATCTAGGATGGTATTTCTAATTTGAATAGATCAGTTTGTTGCTTTGCTTAAATCTACATGGCAGTAGCCGCCCGGGTTTTTGGTGAGGTAGTCTTGGTGATATTCTTCGGCGTCCCAAAAAGTAGCGGCTGGAACTATTTGCGTGACTATTTGTTTATGCAATTCTTCCTTGGAACGGAGCGCCGCCACTTTCTGCTCTTCATCGTGAAAGAATATTGCGGAACGATATTGCGTGCCAACGTCGCCGCCTTGCTTGTTAAGAGAAGTAGGGTCGTGCATCTTCCAAAAATGGTGTAAGAGCCGTTCAAAGCTGACAACATTTGGATCGAACGTTACCTCTATAGCCTCTGCATGACCTGTCTTTCCGGTGCAGACCTCCTTGTACGTTGGGTTCTCCTTCGTGCCGCCAGTGTAGCCGACCTTGGTCGAGATAACTCCCTTGACTAGCTTAAAATATGCCTCGACCCCCCAAAAACATCCGGCCGCAAGCGTTGCCTTGTTTGTTATTGTGCTCATGGCGCAAATGCTATATTAACCGCGATATTTTTCAAGTCTAAAGGACACTCAAAATAGTTAGCAACTCTTTTGCAATATTGACGACAACAATGTAGAGCTAGGACAATAATGAAGAACATTGTTTTATTAATAGTTATCGTATCCATTGCCTTGTTTGTTGGCTGTGGCGGCGCCTCTTCGGAAAAGAGCGTGGAAAACAAAACCTCCGCCGATGCTTCATCGGATCAAGGTAGTACATCCAAACCCGAAGCTCCCAAACCTGAAGATGGGAGTGTGTCAAATGTTACAGGTTGTGAAAATGGGGCGGAAAAATCTATCTATTACCGTGATGCCGATGGCGATACATATGGTGCGCTCGCAGTTACAACGCAGGCATGCAGTGTGCCTGCCGGCTATGTGACGAACTCTACCGATTGTAACGATGCAGATGCTTCTATAAATCCGGGGGCCGCTGAAATTTGTGACAATATCGATAATGACTGCAACGGCAAGATAGATGACGGCCTTTCTGCCGCGTCGAAAGGTTTTGGAAATTTATTCGCAACGACGCCGGTAAATATCGGCACAGGCTTGCCCGCTGGCTATGAACCGAGTGGGGTAATCTGGCATTCCCGCTTAAATAAGTTATTTACGGTGAGCGATGGCGGTATCGTGACAAGCATGAATGTGGATGGAAGTAACGTTATCAATAAAACGATCGGCGGGGATCTTGAAGGTATCACTGTTGCCGATTCCGCCACGAACTTCATCTACATAGGTGTTGAACAACCGCGTGATAGTATTCTGGAATATAACATTGTTACGCAAACTGTAACGCGCACGTTCTATTTGGACGCTTATATGATTAGTGTTAACGCTAATTCAGGCCTTGAGGCGCTGACATTCGTTCCTGATTACACTTCCGATGAAGGCGGGTTCTTTTACGCCGGCCTGCAGGAGACCGGAGATGTGTACGTATTCGAGCTCCCGATCAAATCGAGCTCGACATCGACAGCGGTCACGCTTGTCGAGTCCTTCCACACAAAGTATTCGTACGATATTTCGGACATGTATTACGACCCGATCGATGATGTCCTGTACGCTATCTATGATACCGCTAACAGACTTGTCTCTATGCAAACGGATGGAACATTTATTGCGGAATGGGCGCTTCCATTGAACGATCAAGAAGGCTTTACCCTCGATGATACCTGCCATGTGTATGTTGGAGAAGATTCAGGGAGTGTCTGGAGATATTAGGATGTGATGATTATGCGAACAAAGTGATTGACAGCGCTTGGCTGAATGTTTATGTATCTAAAAAAACATGGGAGGACGATATGGGAGATGTTCCGGTGAGCGCAAAACTCAAAATAGATAAGTATTTTCCAACGAATAATCATTTAGGTGATGTGAGGGCTGGAGATGTTGTAGTTGTGCATATTAACGGCCACGAAGAGGCAATGCTCTTCGAAGAGTTAAATACTTATAGTGGAACGGTCGCAAAAACCGAATTGCCTAATGGTGACGTGTATGTCGATGCCAATGGCAATGGATTGATGGATAAAGGCGATTGGGTCGCGGTTAACGAAGATAATCGGCCATCAGTATTTACGGTTGCCGCGTATCTTGTTTTTACCGATTTTACAAAGATTGGTTGGAAACGTGGCAAGCCTGGGTCCTTCAAAAACCTTCAGGATTATCTAGAAGCGAAATGCTTCGCGAGGGAGAGATGGCCTGCTGATAATTTTCACATCAGAAATCTTTATATAAAAGAAAAGGCAGGCACTATCACGCCAGCCGAAAAGGCAAAGCTAGAGTTATTGCTGCATCCGGAGGCCGAAGAAGACACCAGATGTAAGGATTGCTCTTCATTTTAAACGCGTATCTAAAAAAAGGAGGATGATATGGGAGATGGATTAGCGACTACAAAAGTTACGATCAAAGAATATGTGGACTTGAATCATTCCGGTAAGATGGACGCCGGAGATCTTGTTATCGTTGATGTTGGCGGCTATAAACAGACGATGTTCTTCGATGAATTCGATGAAAATATGACCCAGACAAAATTGCCGAACGGAGACACCTACGTCGATGCCAACGGCAACGGATTAATGGATAAGGGTGACTGGGTCGTGGTCGATTGGCCTAGGGGTACTCAGACATTATATACAGCCGCAGCTTATCTTGCCTTGCAAGGTTTTACTAGGTACGTTTGGAAAAGTGGCACGCCCGGAGCTATTAAAAATTTGTCAGATTATTTAGAAACGATACAAATGGTTGATAAACGCTACAACGGTAACTACGATATGGACGAACGTAAAGATCTTTTTATCAAAGCCAAGGCAGGCAGTCTTACACCCGCAGAAAAGGTGAGATACCAAGAAATGCTAGAGCCTCCGTCAGAGAAACATGATGGAACTACAATTTAGATTTAATCCAACTTCACGGCCTTTCGGAGCGACTTTTTTTCTGAATGGTAATGCTTGTTTTCTAACATCCTCTCTTTAGCACGACGGCTGCGGCGTTTCTTCTGCTTCTTTATTTTCCATCTCTTTTTCTCTGCCTCGCTCTTCTTTTTGAAGATGCGCTGCTCCAGTTTTTCGACGAGTATCCTACGCGCAAAGAAACGGTTCATCGACTGCGACCTGTCGGCCTGGCATTTTACTTCTAGCCCACTTGGAATATGTTTAAGCACAACGCAGGTAGATACCTTGTTCACATTCTGCCCGCCTGGTCCAGAAGAACGAACGAAGCTCTCTAAAAGATCGGCATCTTTAATCCCAAGCTTTTGCATCTTTTCGGCAAGCGCTGTATGTTTTGTCTGTGAAACGGTCATGTTGGTGGGTACATTATCCTAATCAAATTGTTTTTCAAGGATCATTCCACGACCCAATATTTTCTTGGTTCTTGAAACTTTCGGGTCCTGCCGCCGAACAGCCCCAATTTCGGCATCGCCAACAGATTTTCATTGCATGCGGCGATTCTTTGGGTGTTTGGCTGCTGGCGCAAATTGGGGCGCCCCGTT
>CAIPVD010000006.1 GCA_903868375.1 uncultured delta proteobacterium | reverse complement strand
TCAGGAAGGTTAATAAATTCGCTAGAAAAGGCATTGGTTTTTTACACTCCGGAATCTAAACTTATAATTCAGAAGGCGGTCGATAGGGCCATAAAGAAGAACGAACCGTTCGATGTAGAGCTGGAGATGATCACTGCCAAGGGTAACAGGCGAAACCTTCATGCCATTGGGAAGGCCATTCATGAAGATGGCAAAAGCCGCAAAGTGTATGGCGTATTTCAAGACATCACCAACCAAAAAATGGCAGAAGAAACCATTCGCAGAAGCGAAGACCGTTTTAGGGCCATATTCAATTCCACGTTCCAGTTCACCGGCCTCATGACCCCGGATGGAAGAATGATCGAAGCGAATCAAACGGCGCTGGATTTTATCGGTGAACAGCTTAAAGATATTATTAATAAGCCTTTCTGGGAAACACACTGGTGGAAAGGAAATGAATCACGGGTCGATCGGCTTAAGAAAGCCATTGCCAACGCGGCAAAGGGCGAATTCATCCGTTACGAAGTGGAATTACAGGGAGTTGGAGACATCACCGGAATCTTTGACTTCTCCATTAAGCCCATTCTTGGCGCAGGCGGCAAGGTAGCGCTTCTTGTCCCCGAAGGGCGTGACATTACCGAGCGAAAGAAAGCAGAAGAGGCTCTTAAGAAGAGTGAGGAAAAATATCGCGGTATCATCGAAACAGCACTTGAAGGAATATGGTTCCTTGATAGCAAATTTGTAACTACCGACGTCAATAATGCGATCGTGCGAATGCTGGGATACAGCAGAGAGGAACTGATAGGCCAGCCGTTCATCGATCTGGTGCCGATCAAGGACCGTACTTTGCAGGAAGGGGAATTCGAACTTCGAAGGCGCGGAGAGAGCGGATATTATGAACGAAGGGTAAGATGCAAAGATGGAAGCGTTAAGTGGCTATTGCTATCGGCTAAGCCTATCATGAGCCCTGCCGGAGAGTTTGCCGGTAGCTTTGCAATGATGACCGACATTACCCAGCGCAAAAAGATAGAAGAAGAACTTAAATTGAACGAGTCAAGGGCAGATGCCCTTCTCCGCTTAAGCCAGATGAATAACTTAAGCATCGCGGAAACAGCCAACCACGCCCTTGAAGAAGCGGTTCGGCTCACAAGCAGTAAAATAGGCTACGTTGCATTCGCGAACGAAGACGAAACCGTTCTTAATATGTACGCCTGGTCGAACGAGGCACTGAAAGAGTGTGCCGTTAAAGACAAAACCTTTGTCTATCCGGTTGCAACTACTGGGCTGTGGGGCGAAGCGATAAGGCAGCGAAAACCCATTATTACGAACGACTACGAAGCTCTGAGTTCTTTGAAAAAAGGGCTGCCCGATGGACACGTAAAAATTAAGAGGCATATGAACGTCCCCTTGATAGACGGAGGTAAGATCGTGATCGTTGCAGGGGTTGGAAACAAAGAAGCGGAATATGAGGAATCCGATGTCCGCCAATTGTTACTTATAATGGGCGGCTTATGGCGAATAATTCAGAGAAACAAGAGCAAAGAACTTTTAAAACAGATGAACGCCGACCTTAAAGAGAAGATTGAAACGCTTGAGTTATTCAATAAGATAACGATGGACCGGGAAGAACGAATATTGGAGCTGAAAGAAGAAATAAGAAGATTGAAAGAGAAGACCGGTGGTTCCTTGGCATGACAATTGCTTAAGTGCAGCGCATGAAACGATTTCATGCCCTCCCCATCATTTTATTTTCACTGCTCGCCGCCTGCGGAGGCTTGCCAGATGTAACGAAAGGGATAAATGAAGAATCAGCTCGTTCTACCGCCACCGCTGACGATATTTCCGGCGGCCGATTAAAAATCGTCGTTTTTGACGTTGGACAAGGTGACGCCGCCCTAATCGTTGCGCCAAATAATGAAGCAGCTCTAATAGACACCGGCCTTCCAGGTAAAGGCAATGCTGTAATTAATCCTTATTTATTATCACATTCTGAAATACAGTTAAAGCATCTGTTTATATCGCACCATGACGACGACCACGACGGTTCAGTAGCAGAAATGGGCATACCGATAGAAAAAACCTACGCCGGCGAAGCGATAGATATTGGCGGCGGCGCCAGCATTTCCGTTATTGCGCAAGATTGCAAATTCTCCGATGGCACAGAAGAAGCGTGCGATGCAACTGACGATAACGCTCATAGCGCCGTAATGCTCATCGAATACGGCGCGTTCAGATATCTAACGATGGGCGACCTTCCCGGCGGCGGTGGCAATCCGCCCTATCAAACGATCGACCTTGAAACAAAGGCCGGACAATTAGCGGGCGACGTCGATATACTTCATGTCGGCCATCACGGAAGCAACACGGCGACGAACCAAACGTTCCTTGAAGAAGTTACGCCGGAAGTAGCGATAATCTCCCTCGGCAACGGTAATCCGTTTTGGCATCCACATCAATCTACAATCGAGCGACTGTTAAACGCCGGCATCGCCATCTATCAAACGGAACACGGCTGGCTGAAGGATGAATACTTAAATTCAGTTCACATAGCGAACGGAAATATAAACATTGAAAGTGACGGCAATAATTTCTCGGTCAATTCGGATTAAACTAATTGCAATAGGCTGCTCTGGCGGATTCGATGAATCTGTAGAAGTCGTCGATCTTTGGCTGGCCATCTAAGTTGCAAACATATCTATTATGGAGCAGCTTTTGTTGGAGCGTTCCCGTACACAGATCTCCTTCGCCATACCCTGCGCTCACTCCAGCATGATTGGTACTCGACGTCAGCTTCCAGTTAGAAGGGTCGGCGGCAAAAATATTCAACGACCAATCGTACCAGGAACCATCACTACCTGTAATAGTAACGGAGGCCTCTTTTTCTTTCACCTCGATGGAAAGGCCGTGAGGCCGATCTACTGCTTCACACTTTAAGTTCATAGGCGCCGGCAATGAAGGCATTTGTCCATTATAGTGCAAAAGCTCATCTATTTCCGTGTAACAAGAATCTGCGCCCAAAATTTTACAGGTCGGCACGTCGATATGGATTAAACTTCTTTTTTCACGTGTCGTCATGGAATCGGGCAAGAGCCTTAACAAGCCTCTCTTTAACATGCGCAGCGCCTGAATATCTTCAAGATTTCCACTATAACCCTTCAGCACGCCAAGTCCACTAATGCCATTGTAAAAAAAACTGCTGTCAATATTTGTGCCCGGTATAGGTGTTGTTTTACGCAATAAAAAATCATCAAAAAGCTGAACGTAGCAATTAGAATTCATTTCAACGTAAAGAGACCGATCGCCAAAAAAAGTAGCCACTGCCAAGGAATCGAGGTCCGAGCCGCCCTTCCTGCTTTCATAGACCATGCCCTTGTCACGATCTTGTATCGTAGTCATTTGATCATTACCGCTCTTCCAAACAACTGATTGTCCCTTTAATGATAAGACGTTCTCGCTAACCTTTGACCAAAGCTCTTTGCATGCGTCACTGATCATAATAACACCTCCTGTTATGCCGAGATAGCACGTCGAATAAATTATGCAAGATTTTTGTGCGACTTACTTCTTGAAGATGCCGACGTATGGAAGCGATCTGTAAAGGCCTTCGGAATCTAGTCCGTAACCTATCACGTATTTGTCCGGCACGGTGAAGCCGACGTAATTCACTAGGTCGCGCGCCTTGCCGACGTCTTTGTATAATAGGCTCGCAACGGAAAGCGAACGCGGTTTCTTGGAATGCAAATGCTCCAACAAAAAACGAAGCGTATTGCCGGTATCGACGATATCTTCGACGAGAAGCACATCTTGATCGACCACCGGCTGCGTTAAGTCGAACTCCATGCGCACGTTGCCGGTATTCACATCGTGATGATACGAAGCAACGCGTAAGAAATCGCAGCGAACTGGCATTGTTAAATGTCTTACCAGGTCCGACATGAACATGAACGAGCCCTTAAGCACGCCGACGACGACCAGCTCCGCCTTCTTCCCATGTTCTTCGTTAATTACCTTGGCAATCTCTTTAACGCGCGCCGCGATCTGTTCTGCGGAATAAAGCACATCTATCTGTTTCATATTTTCCTTATCTATACTTGTCTGCCAGTGTCGTTACGAGCTTATTGCCGACGTCCTTGCAAGCGTTCTCCATCGCCATGTTTCCGCCGGTTATCGCATCTACATGCGGAACCGCCGAAGTTGCCGTGGCATTTGCCACGCGCGTATTGTTCTTTACGTTCACCACTTTGCAGCTAACGTTCGCAAGTATGCTGTTCATATAAGCGCTTCTCTTTCCCTGATTCTTAGCAAGCGCCGTGCATGTAACTACCAGTTCGACGTTATTATCTATTACCTTCGCAAGCTTTGCCGCGCTGTCGTTCGGAATATTGAAGAAATTCTGGTCGTATCTGTCGAATATAGGCTTGTATTTGTACGCCGCCTTAACCTCGGTCGGGTCGAGCGTCATGTCTATCACGTTAAAACCGGCGCCAGTTATGGCGTTCATAACCGCACCTTCGCAGATATTGAAGTTCGCTTCGCTCATGGCAACGTCTCCGCTGCCGCCGTATATCGAACCGTAGAACGATTGCGCCCACGCACCGTCGACGTTCTGTTCGGATGCAAAGACCGCAACGCTTGGTTTTCCGCCAACACCCGCCTGAATGCCTAGCGCTGCAAGCTGGCCGTTCACCTTGGCATCGTCTATTTCGATGCGTGCCTTAACGTAATGAAAGCCTGCGTCTTCGCGTTCGGACACGACTTCATATTTCGTAACAAATTTTTTATATCCTGCGTAAAGAGCCGGTTGAAGCTTTGCGTAGTTCGCATCGGCAGTCGGCTTTGTTACTTTGTCGGTAACGAACACCTCGACCGCCTTTTGAAGCGTTGCCTCGATGGCTTTTTGTTTCGTCTGTTCCGCGTCGCCCTTTATAATGACCGATCGTCCTTCTAGCGAAACGACCGAGGCAAATGCCGGCAATGCAATTAATACCGCCATCAAAGATAAGAAAATCTTTTTCATGTTCTCTCCTTATTAGTTCTGTTCGCTCGATGGCAAGGGTGATGGAGTATCTACACCTTCTTGTCTATTTATAGCGTTCGGCATTCCCTGCGGCGGCTGCGAGAAGATAGCGTTCCCTCGCGGCGGAAATATCTGCCTGTAAAGCCCTATCTCCATCAGCTTTTTTCCGATATCGCCGCTCTTCAAATATACGGTCAAATCTACCTTATATACGTTTCCCTCCGCAAAGCCCGCACCAACATCGTAATTTTTCACGAATGTCGGACAGCGGTTGTAGATAACGCTGTTAAGCTTTGAATAATTGTTCGTTGCCATTTCCTGATAGAACCAGCTGGCAATGAGATTCTCGCATGCGCGCCTAATGCCGCTTTTTATCGCAGCCGCCTTGGCAGACGGCTCGTCGCCCTTAGTCACGACCGCACTTCCTTGAGAAGTTACCGCAACAATATCCGGATCCGGCGCCATTACCTTTCCTTCGGTCGTCTTCTTTTTTTCCGCAAGTGTTTTTAACCGCGCCAGCTCTTCCTTTGCCGCCTTTTTATCGACCTTTATGGAACGCCATACATTATATAATGTCCTTCCATCTTCTTTCATCTTTTCAACGTACACGTCGATAGATTCCGCCTTTAGCTGAACTTCGTCGGTAGCTATGAAGACGTCTTGCGATATCTGTATCTTCTGAAGATTTGCATATGATGCAAGATCCATTCTTCCAGATATGCCGAACAACGACTGCACGGCTTCGGCCATTGCATTATCAAACGCTTCTCTTCTGCCAACCTCTTCGGATTCCGACTTGGATGAAGTTCCTACGAAGTAATCGTATTGCCCGTCTTCCCAGTGGACCTGTGAAACCCACTTTGGAGGTCTAGCCAACGCCGTTGCTGAAAGCAGAACGAGCGCCAAAATTATAAATTTCTTCATTGAATGTTCTCCAGATAATCGATCGTATACTGCTTGTCGTCATCGACATCGACCGGTTTAAAGAACTGGTCGTAAGAAGCATCGACCTTCTGCTGGAATTCCGGTGTTACAACCTTCTTTGCCTCTTCGTCCTTCATTATCTTGTCGGTCTGGTCTTCGAAGCTCTTCATCGGCATAACGGCGCGGCTGTAGCACGTATATTTAACGTAAGTATCCGGCCCGTTCTGCACCAGCTTCTTTTCCCAGTACCTTGTATCGATGAATATTCCCTGAATGAAATCTATCTTCGTCGATTGCATCGCTATTTGGTTCAGCGACGACTGATCGATGCCAAAACCTTCGGAACAATATTGAAGCTGATTTTCAAAACGGCTCTTAAGTTCGCTTGCAAGTTCGACCTTCGCTTGCAGGTCCGCCGCCAGCTGGCAGCGCGTTGGAGAGCTGTCGCCCGGGACATCGACCGCGCCCGTTACATAAAGGTTCTTGTTCTTTTTTACGTGAGCCTGCTTAAAGAAATATTTGGCGGTCGATTTGGAGCCGTAGCTCGTTTCTATCACCTTGTCGTTCTTTACTTTATACTTCACTCCGCCTGCGCCTCTGTACGATTTGCTTGTGCCGCAGGCAAGAAGCGCCACGGCGAAGATAGATAGCACTGCCAACGTAAGATACTTTTTCATATTTCCCCCCTTTAAAAACGTTACTGTGTTCCTAGGTTCCTGTGCGACTGCGTTCATATGTAAGTAATTTGCGGGAAAAATTCCAGCAAAATCTATATAATAAGCCCAAAGAGTTCAACTTCTTGCAGGCGTCCTTTTAATTGTGCCTTTCCAATGTCGATGAACCGGAACTTGTCGCCACATTTATTTTTTACGACATCGCTAACGATGACGGACGTTTTATAATTCTTCGTCAGTCCCTCGAGCCTCGAAGCTATGTTCACCGCATCGCCCGTTGCCGTGTAATTGAAACGCTTTGCCGAACCCATGTTTCCAACGTAAGCCATTCCTGTATTTATTCCGATGCCAACCTTAAAGGCGCTGATGCCATATTTATTCTGTAGATCCGGTTCCATCTTCGCTAACTCTTCCTGCATTCTCGAAGCCGCACGGCAGGCGCGTTCAGCCTGGTCTTGCTGTTCAGCCGGCGCGCCAAAGAACGCCATAATGGCATCGCCTATATATTTATCCACCAGCCCGCCCTCTTCCATTATTATATCGGTCATCTTCGTGAAATATTCGTTCATTAGGCTGACAAGCTGCGCCGGTTCAAGGCTTTCGGACAGCATCGTAAATCCGCGAACGTCCGCAAATAGTATCGTTATCTCTCGCTTCTCACCGCCTAACTTCAGCTTGCCCTTTTCTTTTAGAAGGCCATCGATAACTGGCGCCGCAAGATAGAATTTGAACGCGTTGTAGATCTGTTTCTTTTCGCGCCCTTCGGTAAAGTATCTGTAAAGCGTTATCGCCACAAAGATACCTGCCGCCTCCAGCACTTGATAGACAACCGGCAGCCAAAGGCCATTTAGGAATGAAACATAGCCGGCGGCTAAAATAATGAAAATGAACACCGCTTCAAATACAACCGATACAGCTATGCGAGCCCAGAAGAGCGCTGCAAGAGATATCGCGCCGATCAAGATAAGGCTTAAGAGATTTATAATGTCGGACGAAACGGAGCGCTGCAAATACCGTTCAGATAGTACGTTGTCGATCGCGTTAGCATGCACTTCAATGCCTGGCGCCGCGGTAGAAAATGGCGTTACGCGAATGTCCGTGAGTCCCGCAGCCGTCGCGGCGATGAGGACGATCGCGCCCTTCACCTTTTCATAGTCGAACCTTCCAGAAGCTATATCGGCGGCACTTATATATGGAAATGTGTGGCGGCCAAGATAGTTTATCATCATCTGCCCGTTCGTGTTCACGGGAATTGCTCTCTCCCCTACGATCACCTTCGTGATATTTCCAGCGGTATCCTTCTTTATGACCGGCGAATAGCCGTAGAACTTGGAAACGGCCTTAAGTGCGAACGAGTAGGCATATTCGCCATCGACGTCGATAATTACGGGAAGCCGCCGAACGGTTCCGTCCGGGTCTGGATAGATATTTAGATATCCTTCAGACGACGCCACGTTTAAAATTTCTATGTTCGCAATTTTTTTCTTCTTATCGAAAAAATATCCAAGCACCGCCGTTTTCGATCTTTTAAGTTCTTCGGCAAATTGCGCATCGTGGCCGGTTCTATCGGCTTCGGGGAACGTGGCGTCTAATGCAATAACTCCGGCGCCTGCGGAGTGAAGGCTCTTAACTATTGAAGCGAGTACATTTCTTGGCCACGGCCATTGGCCGAGCGTTTCCAAACTCTTTTCATCTATTGATACTACTACGATCTTTGGATCTGCCTGCAAAGT
>CAIPVD010000005.1 GCA_903868375.1 uncultured delta proteobacterium | reverse complement strand
TATTACATGTACTCGGTATCCGTCTTTTATGAGCGACCGCGAGAGGTTCGAACCGATGAAACCTGCACCGCCGGTAACAAGTATATCCTTTATAAAACCCTTCTTAGACCTTTTTAGAAGTGAATTTACGCGCAGAAGAAGTTCCTGATGGTCGAAAGGCTTAACGATGTAATCTTCGGCACCGCTCTGAAGCGCCTTATTCTTGTCTCTTTGCGAGCTTTCGACGGTCAGCATTATTATGGGAATGTTTGCGGTTTTTTTATCTTCGCGCAACGCCTTGCAGACCTCATGCCCATTCAGGCCGGGCATATCCAGGTCCAAAATAATAATATCTGCCTGATTAGTTTTGAGATATTCTAAGGCCTCTTTACCGGAATTTGCGCAGGCCGCTGCAAATCCTTGCTTCTTGAAGAGAAGCTGAAGTAAATGAGTAAGCGACGGATCATCATCTATAACAAGAACCTTTTTTTTCGACATTATCTCCCCCTGCATCTATTCAGAATATTTAGGTTATTGTTATACAACAGGTTTTCAAGGATGTCACTGATGAATATCGCCTTGCAATTGACTTTTTTACCTGGGGATTCTTATAGGCTGGCCGAGGGGGGTTTTGTTTGATGAAGATAATTATCAATTCCCTTGGCGATCCCTGCCGTGACTACCGATTGATAATTCTTTTCTTTAAGGCGCTTCTCTTCCTTTGGATTCGTTATGTACGACGTTTCAACCAGTATCGACGGGCATTTGACACCTACTAAAACATAAAAAAGAGCGGACCTGACTTTTTGGTCGCTAATATCTGAATATTTTTTCGCCAAGCCGCCGACCAAATTCTTATGAACCGACCTTGCAAGTTCGCGCGATTCGTCTGTCGATGCGTTCTGGATCATCGTTGAAACTATTTTGTCTAGAGCCGACTGCTTCTTTCCAGAATTCTTGTTCTCCTGCTTGGCAAGGCGATCCGCAGCGTCATCGGACGCATTGTTAAGATAATACGTCTGGATCCCGTGTTCATTCTTCGATGTAGAAGCGTTCGCATGAATGGAAATAAAATAATCGGCCTTCTTGGTGTTTGCGAACCGCACACGGTCATCTAACGTGAGTGTTGCATCGCCATCGCGCGTTAGAAATACGTGTGCATCTTTAATCTCTTTTTTTAGTTGCTCTGCCAATTTTTTCGATATCGTCAAGGTCAGATCTTTTTCCGGTGTGCCATCTGGGCCTACCGCGCCGGTATCGGTCCCGCCGTGGCCCGGGTCTATCACGATGGTTAATTTCGACGTTGCAACTTCTTTTACTCGCGGCGGCGCATCAGGCACGACACCTGCATCGATCGACTTCATATATTTCGAGGCCTCGCCCGCCATATCGCCATCTTTATAGAATTTGATCACCTTGAATAGATTTGCCTTTGCGTTATCTTTGTCGTGCAACCGCTCCCAATATATGACACCTGCCTTGAAATAGGCGTCATCCGCCAAATTGCTGCCTGTATGTTGCCTTGCATACGTTTGATATTCGCGGATCGCGGCGGTCCAATCGGCCTTGTTCTTTGAATTGGCGGCAAGTTCTTCGTAAAGGCGGCCCAAGCTAAATTGCGCCTCGGCACCTTTCCCGCCACGAGCGAACTTTTTCACCACATGCCGAAATTCTTCGATGCACTTATCCCAATTGCTGCGAAGCTTCTGTGCCGCTGCATCGGAGCTTAACTTTGCGTAGCATTCATGTGCCGATTGATACGCCTCGTCCGCCGTTTCCGCCTTCGCCGAAGATGCCATAAATAGAGCGGCGACAAGAACGAACAGAAAAATAAACGATTTGCGAATGCTCATAAATGTATCCCTTTATTACAACAAATTTCACATAATGTCTATTAGGCAACCACATGCTTTTAAAGGCAACGGTGGTATGGGTGTGGGTAGCCAGCAGATGTTCGCTTCGCAGATTTTGTATCAGATTGAATTTTAAACCGAACACGGGAAGTCTCCCTCGGCTCGGAACTCGCAATTCGCTGCTTGCAGATTGTTCTGGGAAACAG
>CAIPVD010000004.1 GCA_903868375.1 uncultured delta proteobacterium | reverse complement strand
GCCTTATATCTTGATACCTGGCGCTAAATTCGTTGAACAATCTGTCAACTTCCACCTCATCGACGTTTCCAGATTCGAGACTTAAAAGAAGATCACTCACCCTTCCAGGCAATCCGTTGGACCCGTTACCTACTTGTTTCACGGCTTTCGCATGAGTTCCTATTTGCCTTATCGACATTTTGATTATCGCGAGCCTTGTACTGGCAACGTCCGTGCTGTCGAATTCGGTCGCGACCGTTCTTCGATATTCTTTCGACCATTTATCTACGAATTCTTTTGTGAATCCATGTTCCTTGACCAATTCTTCGTATCTGCTCATATCAACGATACGGCCATTTTCCGTTATCACCGCTTCGTCCAGCCTCGCGATTAACTTTCTAATACTTTCTACACCGCTTTCATCCATGAACGATGCCGCAGAAGCAAGCAGCGATAGAGTATCATTCTCCTGAAGGGCGCTACGAACCAAGCTCACCCTTGCCCATACGGATACATCTATTCCTTCGGGCTTCTCCTTTTTAAGTATCAGCGAATCGCCGCCCACCTTCGAACGAAGATAATCAAGCAAAGTTCCGTGTAGCAGTTCTACCACTCTTGTTGCAGGGATAGGTGCCATCCTGTCTTCGCGAGATTCCCTGATCCATTTCGACATCTTTACTTCGATCGCCGCATTCACCCTGTTGCGCAAAGCGCTTGGGGTATTGTTAAGCGCCTTAATAGCCCTCATGATCTTTTTCGCCTTACCGCCGCCCTTAAATATTCCTTCTAACACTCGCCGGCCTCTTATAGACCTGTTCGTTGACACGAACGTTAACAGCGCCATCCAGCTGTTAAATGAATCTTTAACGTAATTATCGCTTGTTAGCGCCTTAAGCCGGTACATAATTGGATCTGCCACACCTTCGAACACACTAGGCCACAGTCCAGCCTGCTTAAAGAAATGAAAACCTTTTCTCAATATATCTTCAAGCGGGTTGTCTATCCCAACGAAGGATATGTACGAATGAATAAGCATGTCAAATTCGTCTTTAAGCCCCACATCTTTTAGAGAGAACTTATTAAAGAGTTCCTTATAAGCCCATTGAGCAGCGCTCGCCAGTTCCTCGTCGGCTTTTTCCATAAGATTACGGAGAACATTGGCACCTTCATAGACTTCTTTCGAACCAACTTCGAATCGCGCACTTAACCTTCCATAGGCATATGCTGCATTATCATTCGCCGTCTCATGTAATGCCAATCTAGAGGTATCCAGCATAATATCGCGAAGCAATTTGGCGCCTTCGTAAACTTCAGTTGAACCGACCTCAAATCGCGAACTTAATATTCCATAGGCGTCTACCGCCTCTGGCACTATCCAGCAATGGTTCTTTAAAAGTATAAGCTTGCGGAGCAACTTGGCGCCTTCATATGCTTCGGCGGAACCAATTGCAAATCGTTCGCTTAATTTTCCATAAGTGATTATTGCAGTTTCATCTTCCAGTTCAATATACTTGCGCAAATATTTGGCACCTTTGTAAACTTCAATCGCGCCAACCTCAAATCGTTCACTTAATTTTTCGTAGGCCTTTGCCACATCGAACTCTATCGATCCATTTTCCGATACCATAAGCTTGACCAAAGCCTTCGCTCCCTTGTAAACTTCAGGTGAACCCGGCTCGAATCGTTCGCTTAATTTTCCATAGGCCTTTGCCGCTGCTAGCTTTGTAATTTCATCTCCATTTTTCATCAGAGCACGCAGAACCTTGCCACCCTGATAAGCTTCGGATGAACCGTCTTCAAATCGTTCGCTTAGTTCTGCGTAGGCCTCTGCCAGCGTATCCTCTACCCCTTTCCTTCCATTTAGCATCAGGTCGCGCATAGCAGCGCCTTCTTCATATACTTCGGGCGATCCGATCTTAAAACGTTCGCTTAAAGCTTTATAAGCATCTGCCGCAGCCTTCCTGGTTTCTTTTTCATTTACGACGACCATCAGCCAGCGAAGTATCTTGGCGCCCTGAACAACTTCAGATGAGCCGATCTCAAATCCATCGATCAATTCTTCATAAGCATTTGCCGCCACTTTTCTCGTCCATATATCTCCTCTTTTCATCAAAGAGCGTAGCGCAGCGCCTTCTCTGTATATTTCGGGGGAACCCGCTGAAAATACCGCGCTTAATTCTCCATAAGCGTATGCAGCGGTCGCCTTTGTCTGCAGGTGTCCCGTCATCATTAGCCTACGCATAGCCTTCGCTCCTTTGTAGGCTTCCGGTGAATCCACTTCAAATCGTTCGTTTAACGGCCCATAAGCAAATGCTGCCGCGCGCTGTGTCAATTCATTTTCTGACTTCATAAAAGCGCGAAGCACTTCGCCTTCTCGGTATGCTGCGGTCGAACCTCTTTCAAACCATTCGTATATTTTGTCGGTAGCACGTATCAACACTTCCATTATCGCACCGCTATCGCCTTTAGCGATCAACTGATGAAACCATTCCAGCATCCTCTGCCTATCGACACCCGGGCCTTTAAATATTTCTTCTAGCAATTTTATCGCTATGCTTGACTGGCCCTTCCAAATTTTCCTATCTATGTCCGCAAGTTTTTCATCCAGGCCACCATTTATAACCGACACGCTTCTTCCACCTGCACCTGGTAACGCGCTAAATGTCGAAGCAATATCTGTGTGGATTTTAACCGCGGGGCAACATTCAACCCCTGCACCAATGTGCGCTGCAAAATAATTAACGTTAGCGGCGGCACCACCGGCCAGAAGCATAGACAGGGTATCGGCATTATCGGCAGCAACTTGGACGGTCGAAGCCGCAACTCCGCCGAATACCGGACCGATTGGAGCACCGGATAGACTGGTGGCGGCAAATGCACCAGGCGCGAGCCCTGGCACCGCCTGAAATCCACCGATTATAGGCGAAAAAGTTCCCATAAATAGACAAATGTCTCGTTGATTGTATAATCGGCAGGACAGCGAAAAAGTTGCGTATTATTTTATCTACTTGCCTGTCGACGGCTGGATCCCTTTAATCGCACCTACTAACCTTGCCGCCAAGCCCTCAATGGTCGTGTTGCCTGGCTCGCCACCCTTTAGCGGAAGTGTGACGCTAATTTTACTCCCCTTTCCAATCCCGGATTCTGCTCTCATCGTGCCACCCATACCTTCGACCATGCGGCGCATGGTCACTGCACCCTTCCCCGTTCCGTCCGCTTGCGCCTTGGCCGCTTCCGTCCTAAAGTCGTCGACGTTCGAATATTTCACAAGTTGTTCCGGCGTCATTCCCATTCCGTTATCGGAAACCTCCACCATCAAGGTCTCCCCTTCAATTCTTACATCTACCTTCAACGTCATTCCTTCAGCCGAATCCTTCTTGTTCACATCGCGATATTTTATCGCATTTAAAGTGAGTTCTCGCAAAACCCTTAAAAAGCGCCTGAACTTTGTATGGTCGAGCTTAGTTGTTTTGAGAGCATCGGGAAGTTCCGATACTTTTGAAATATTCAGGATAACTCCAGCTTCTTTCGCTAGGTCGCGATAGAGCCGTTCGGTGGATACAAGCGCCGAAGGTATATCCGTGGCAGGCATCAGATGTGTCATGTCCACAGTTATGCTCGGTTTTCCATCAAGCAGCATCTTCCAAACTTCAAGGTAGCCCTGCACGATAGCAAATTGATTTCCAAAATCATGACGTAGCCCATCGAACATTTTTGTACGTCCGTTCTCTCTATCGAGATTAAGCATTTCGCGTTTTAGAGAATCAAGTTCGTTAATAGCATCAAGGATCAGTTGGAGACGTTGAT
>CAIPVD010000003.1 GCA_903868375.1 uncultured delta proteobacterium | reverse complement strand
TGTTCTTTAAGGATCTTCGCCGAGAAAGCAAGCGCATCGTCCGGCCTGACCGATCCATCGGTCCAAATTTCGAGCGTTAGCTTGTCGTAATCGGTCATTTGTCCAACGCGAGCGTTGGTAACATTGTAATTGACCTTAAGTACCGGCGTGAATATCGAATCGATCGCGATAACGCCGATCGGCTGGCCTTCTTCTTTGTTTCTGTCTGCTGGAACGTAACCGCGGCCCATCTTTACATAAAGCTCCATTTTGAGCTTTGCATCGCCGCTCAAGGTTGCGATATGAAGATCTGGATTCAATATCTCTATCTTCGAAGATGTCTTAATGTCTCTCGCCTTGATCTCTTTTTCGCCGGAGATATCGATGTGCATGACATCGCTTGTTCCTTCGTGGAGTTTTAGGCGAAGTTCTTTAAGATTCAAGATGATGTTAGTTACGTCTTCGCGAACGCCTGGGACGGTTGAGAACTCGTGAAGGACGCCGTCGATCTTGACAGCGGTAACAGCCGCGCCCTGAAGCGACGAAAGCAGTATCCTGCGAAGCCCGTTGCCAAGAGTTAATCCGTAGCCTCTTTCCAGAGGTTTCGCTACGAATTTGCCGTATGTCGGGGTCAATATTTCTTTATCGACTTCCAACGCCTTAGGTTTTATGAGATCACGCCAATTACGAAACATAGATTCATTTAACCCGCCGCCGATCCGATCGTTCGCCCGTTTAGAATTGTAACGGGCCAACAAAACGAAGAGCTGACGAGCTAACCTTACTTGGAATACAATTCAACGATCAGCTGTTCATTGACAGGCATCGTGAGCTGGTCACGTGCCGGGTACTGCGCAATGACGCCTTCGAACTTGTCTTTATTGACCTGCACCCATTCCGGCACGCCGTGGCGGTCGATCGATTCGTACGCTTCTTTTAGCCATACCGACTTACGCGCCTTTTCTTTTACCTGAACCACATCGCCCTGCTTCAACACATATGAAGGGATGTTGTTCTTTTTGCCGTTGACCATAAAATGGCCGTGCCTGACCAAATGGCGGGCTTCCATTCTTGAAGTTGCAAAGCCCATTCTATAGACCATATTGTCGAAACGGCGTTCTAGGAGTTGCAACAGGTTTTCGCCTGTTATGCCTTTCATCCGCTCTGCCATACCGAAATAGCGCCTGAACTGGCGTTCGAGTACGCCGTAGATCCTTTTAACTTTCTGTTTTTCACGGAGCTGAACGGCGTATTCGGTCGGCTTTCTGCCGCTGCGCTGGCCGTGCTGGCCGGGGCCATAGGCACGTCGCTCGATAGCGCACTTGTCAGTGTAACAACGCTCTCCCTTTAAGAAGAGCTTCATTCCGTCTCGCCTGCATAGCCTGCAGGATGCTTGTGTGTACTTTGCCATAAATCTTTATATTCTCCTTCGCTTCGGCGGCCTGCACCCGTTATGCGGAATGGGTGTTAAGTCGCGGATGGATGTGACTCTGATACCTGCATGAGCGATAGCACGTAGCGCCGATTCACGTCCTGCGCCCGGGCCTCTAACATAAACGACGACCGATCTCATACCGTATTCTGCCGCCTTCTTACATGCGGTTTCCGCTGCAAGTTGAGCTGCGAACGGCGTTCCCTTCTTTGAACCCTTGAAGCCTTTCGATCCGGATGTGGACCAGCAAAGGACGTTCCCCAAGGTGTCGGTGATCGTTATGATCGTGTTATTGAAGGTCGCCTGAATGTGGACTATCCCAGACGCCACATTCCTTTTGTTTTTCTTTTTGACCTTAACAACCGGAGCTTCGCCTTCGGCTGGCGCTTTGCCTTCCGCGCCCGCTTCTGCTGGCTTCGCTACCTTCGGCGGCTTCTTGCCGGCCTCTTTTGTTTCTTTTACTTCTTTAATTTCTTCAGACATATTTCCTCTCGATTATCAACCAATTGGGCCTGGCGCCTTTTTCTTGCCGGCGATCGCGATACGCGGGCGGCCCTTGGCTGTTCTTGCGTTAGTATGTGTTCTTTGTCCGTGGCATGGCAAATGCTTGATATGACGAACGCCTTTGTAAGATCCAAGGTCCTTGAGCAACTTTATGTTGCCCATGATCTCACGGCGAAGGTCACCTTCCACTCTGAACTTCGAATCTATGATCTCACGGATATGAGCGACCTGCGCTTCGGTCAGCTTTTCCGCGCGGAGGTTCTCGTCGATCTTTGCCTCGTTGCAAATATCCTTGGCTACCTTTGCCCCTATTCCATAGATGTACCGGAGAGAAAAAGTTATTTTCTTCTTAGCCGGTATGTCGACTCCTGCGATTCTTGGCATATATTTATCCCTGTTTCTGCTTATGCTTTGGATTAGAGCAGATAATGCGCACTACGCCTTTGCGGCGCACTATCTTGCACTTATCACAAATCTTTTTTACCGATGATCTCATTTTCATAAATTACCTTTTTTATTTCGCTCTGTAAATTACCCGGCCTCTTGTAAGATCGTATGGCGATAGCTCCACAGAGACCTTATCTCCCGGCAGGATCTTGATAAAATGCATCCTCATCTTGCCGGATATGTGAGCGAGTATCTTGTGTCCGTTGGGAAGCGCTACTCTGAACATCGCGTTCGGCAATGTTTCTAGAACCGTCCCTTCCACTACGATCGCATCATCCTTTGGCATTATCCCTTTCCTATTTCTTGCTTAATATATAAGGCCCATTTTCCGTAACAGCTATCGTATGTTCAAAATGAGCCGATAATTTTCCATCTTCAGTTACTACCGTCCACTTATCGTCTTGCACCTTCACTTTATATGTTCCGATGTTCACCATCGGTTCAAGCGCCAGCACCATTCCCGCTCTTAGCTTTACGCCCGTTCCTGCTTCACCAAAATTCGGTATCTGCGGGTCTTCATGAAGGCTTGTTCCAATTCCGTGGCCTACAAAATCGCGTACCACCGAGAAACCGTTTCCTTCAACATTCTTTTGCACGGCCGCCGAAATATCGAAGAGCCTATTTCCAACTATCGCTTTTTCTATTCCGATATAAAGCGATTCTTCTGTGACCTTTATTAGCTTCTTCGCTTCATCGCTAACGTTGCCTATTGCAAACGTCCTGGCAGAATCTCCGTAAAAACCGTTATAAAGAACGCCGCAGTCGATGCCGATTATATCGCCGTCTTTTATCTCACGCTTGCATGGAATGCCATGCACAACTTCTTCGTTGAACGACGTGCAGAGCGTATGCTTATAACCTCTGTACCCCTTGAACGCTGGCTTCGCGCCCCGCTTGATTATCAGCTCTTCTGCCAACCTATCAAGTTCCAAGCTAGTCGCTCCGATATTTACCTTCTCGTTCAAGGCTTCCAGCACCTCGGCAACGATCAGGTTCGACGCCCGCATTTTTTCGACCTCTGCGCGCGATTTTAAAATTATCATATACCTATCAAAGAACAAATTCTTTTAAAGATCTCGTCGCCGGTACCTACTCCGTCGACGTTCTTCAAACATCTTTTATAATAATCGATCAAGGGGGCCGTTTCCTGCTTATATATTTTTAGCCTGTTCCTAATCGTTGCATCCGTATCGTCGCCGCGCTGATAAAGTTCGCCGTCGCACTTATCGCAAATATTTCCCTTCTTTGAAGGTGAAAATTCGTTATGATAGACAGCGCTGCATTTCGAACACTGTCTGCGACCACCGAGCCTTCTAATTACTTCCTCTTCCTTAACATCTATATTTATTGCGGCATCTAACTTTGCATTTGCCGCCTCTAATATTTTATCTAGTCCTTCTGCCTGCGCTATCGTCCTTGGAAAACCGTCTAGTATATATCCGTTCTTGCAATCGTCCTTCGCAAGTCGCTCCGCCATAACATCTAATATCAACTGATTCGGAACTAACTCGCCTTTGCTCATGAAAGCATCGGCCTTTTTGCCAAGTTCGCTGCCGCCTCTTATCGCCGACCGTAAAATGTCTCCGGTCGATAGCTGCGGTACGTTCAACTTTTTGGCCAGTCTCTCACCTTGCGTTCCCTTACCCGAACCTGGCGCACCTAGTAGAACCAGCCTCATATTCATTAACCCTTCCTGCCTTTGAACCGCCCGCCCATCTTGGCACCTAAGAAACCTTCGTAATGCCTAGAGAGGAGATGCGCTTCTATCTGCGCTATCGTATCCATTGCAACGCCGACCACGATCAGCAGCGATGTACCGCCGAATGTGGAAGCAAGCAGCTGCGGGATACCGAACTGCGTGCTCAAAATACTTGGGAGCAAGCAGACGAAAGTTATGTAAAGAGCGCCGCCCAAAGTAATGCGTGTCAAGATGCTATCAATATAATCCGATGTGCTTTTACCGGGCCTAATGCCTGGTATATATCCACCGAATTTCCTCATATTGTCTGCTACGTCTACAGGGTTGAACGTCACCGCCGTATAGAAATAGCAGAAGAATATGATGAGTGCAGCGTACAAGAAATCGTGCGCCCAACCGCGCGAAAGAGCCGCTGAAACCGACTGCATCATGTCGCTCTTAGAGAACTGCGCGATGGTAGCCGGGAAAAGTATCAAGCTGCTTGCAAAGATCGGCGGGATAACGCCTGCCATGTTGATCTTTAATGGCAAATGCGATTCCTGTCCGCCGTACATCTTTCGCCCTACGATACGCTTTGCGTACTGAACCGGTATGCGCCTGTGAGCTCTTTCAAAGTAGATGATGAAGCCTATGATCCCAGCTATCACTATCAATAGAATAAGGAAACCAAAAAGGCCTCCGAACTGATCCTTTGTGTTCCATGCATCGCGGAAACCTGCAGGTATACGAGTTACGATACCGGCGAAGATGATAAGTGAAATACCGTTTCCGATACCGCGTTCCGAGATCTGCTCGCCGAGCCACATTAAGAAACATGTGCCCGCCGCGAGCGTTATCATTGTCGTGAGGTAAAAGTTCAAACCACCGACGCCACTCAAAAGGACGCCCTGCTGTTCAAGCCCGTAGCTGATACCGAAACCTTGAATGAGGCTCAAGACAACCGTTCCATAACGAGTGTACTGCGTTATCTTCCTGCGTCCGGCATCGCCTTCCTTCTGCATCTCTGCAATGGAAGGAATAGCAACTGCCAGTAACTGGAAGATGATCGATGCGCTGATGTAAGGCATGATTCCTAGCGCAAACACCGAGAAGCGCTCCAAAGCGCCGCCCGAAAATAGATTAAAGATGTCAAAGACCGTACCAGAGGACATTATCCTCTTCAAAGCATCTGCATTGATGCCTGGTGTCGGAACAAAAATACCGATCCTGTAAACCGCAAGCATGAGCAGCGTAAAAAGAACTCTTTTTCGGAGTTCGGGTATCTTAGCAATATTGCCGACTGCCTGCATCTATATCCCCCTTATGCAATCGTTCCGCCAACTGCTTCTATCTTCTTGCGCGCCGCTTCCGTAACACGGGCACCCGTTATTGTAAGAGAACGGTCGATCGTTCCGCCGCCTAGTATCTTCAAGCCACCGTCGCACATTTTCTTGAGCAGGCCCTTCTCTATGAGAAGTTCCGGCGTTACCGTCGTGCCTTTGTCCAAGAGATTAAGCTGGCCAACGTTAACTACGGCAAACTCCCGCTTGAAGATGTTTGTAAAGCCGCGCTTTGGAATTCTGCGCTGCAATGGCATTTGGCCGCCTTCGAATCCGCGCTTATGATAGCCGCCCGAACGCGATTTTTGGCCTTTGTGACCCTTTGTAGAAGTGCCGCCGTGGCCGCTCGAATCGCCTCTGCCTAAGCGTTTGACTCTATGCGTAGAGCCGACATTTGGTTTTAGTTCATTTAGGTTCATCGCTGCCTCTCAAATACTTTGAATGTTCAACTGATCGTAGCCTATTAAGACCGTCCAGCGCTGCTTTCACAACGTTGTGCGGATTATTAGTACCTATACACTTTGTAAGAACGTTCGAGATGCCAACCGCTTCGGCAACCGCGCGGACAACGCTTCCGGCGATAACACCTGTACCGGCGGAGGCTGGTTTTAGAACGACACGCGCTGCACCATAACGGCCGATCACATCGTGAGGGATCGTGTGGTTGATAAGTGCCACGGAGATCATCTCTTTCTTCGCCTGCTCCGTTGCTTTTCTGATCGCGTCCGGCACTTCGTTCGCTTTTCCAAGGCCGCAACCTACGCGCCCTTTTCCGTCGCCAACTACTGCGACGGCAGAGAAGCTAAAGCGCTTTCCGCCTTTGACCACTTTCGCCACACGAGAAATGTGGACGATCTTTTCGATGTTCTCGGATTTTGGTTTGTTATAATAATCAGCCATAATTTACCTTAAAAAAGCAACCCCTTCTCCCTTGCCGCATCGGCAAAGGCCTTGACGCGCCCATGATAAGCATAACCGTTCCTATCAAAGACAACCTTTTTTACGCCTTTAGCCATGGCACGCTCTGCAAGCAAGGCACCTACCTTCTTTGCGCCGTCCATCTTAGCCATGTCTTTGGCACCCTTGAAGTTAGCATCGAGCGAAGACGCGCTGACCAAAGTGGTGCGGTTCACGTCGTCGATCACCTGCGCTGAAATATGTCGATCGCTCTTGAATACGCTCAAGCGAGGACGCTCAATCGTGCCATTTACATCCTTCCGGATGCGGCGCTTTCTTCTAATTCTTCCGTCTGTTTTTGTCTTTGCCATACTATGTTCCTGTGTTCCTAGGTTACTATGTTCCTGTGTTATTTTCCGCCAACCGCTGTTGCTGCCTTACCGACCTTCTTCTTGATGATCTCGTCTGAATAACGGACGCCTTTGCCTTTGTAAGGTTCTGGCGGACGGATCTTTCTAATGCTCGCAGCGACCTCGCCGACAAGCTGTTTATCAAAACCTGTGATCGTAACACGCGCTCCCTTATCTACGACTACTTTGATACCGTCTGGGATCGGATAGACGACAGGATGAGAGAATCCCAACGCCAAGTCCAAATTCTTTCCCTTTAGGTCCGCCTTATATCCAACGCCGACTATATCGAGCACTTTTGTATACCCATGTGAAACGCCGGTGACCATGTTCTGAATAAGAGCCCTGTAAAGCCCGTGCTCCGAGCGAGTTTGGCGTTCTTCGTTCAAGCGCGTGACAGTTATAACGTTGCCGGCTATATCGATCTTGAACTGATCGTGAAACTTAAGGCTCAATGTTCCGAGCGGTCCAGTTACAGTGATCGAGTGGTCCTTAACGCTTGCTTTCACTTTGTCCGGCATTACTACCGGTTGTTTTCCAATTCTTGACATAATATGTTCCTGTGTTCCTGTGTTGCTATGTTCCTATGCGACTTCGTTACCAGATCGTGCAGATCCATTCACCGCCGGCTTTCTGCTTTCTGGCTGCTGCGTCCGTCATAACACCCTTTGGCGTCGAAAGTATCGCAACGCCCATACCACCTCTGATCGGCTTTATCTCATCGCAGCCGACGTAAATGCGATGGCCCGGCTTGCTGATCTTATTTATTCCTTCTATCGCCCGCTCTTTGTCGGACTTGTATTTCATCGCAACGATAATGCTTTTTCTTATGCCTTCGCCTACAACGCTATACCCTTTAACAAATCCTTCTTCCTTAAGCACGCGAACGATCTCTTCTTTGAAGGTACCGTGCGGAATGCTCACCTGCGGAAGCAGAGCCTTGTTGGCATTTCTGATTCTCGTTAATAAATCTGCTATTGGATCTGTCATGCTCATATTTTTTTACCTAGTGTTTGAGTGTTGAAGTGTTGAAGTGTAGGAGCTGACTTCTGCACTGCTACACTTAAACACTTAAACACTATTTCTTACCAACTCGCCTTTATAACGCCCGGCAATTCTCCCTGCAGCGCAAGTTTTCTGAAACACAAACGGCACATACCGAACCTTCTGATAAATGCCCTTGGCCTGCCACACAATGGGCACCTATTGTAAGCCCTGGTAGAGAACTTCGGTTTGCGTTTTGCCTTAATCTGTAAACTTTTCTTTGCCATAATTAATTCCTGAACGGCATACCCATAAATTTGAGTAGTGCCTTAGCTTCCTTGTCTGTTTTTGCCGTAGTAACGAAGGTTATGTTCATTCCGAAAACCTTCGGAACCTTATCCGG
>CAIPVD010000002.1 GCA_903868375.1 uncultured delta proteobacterium | reverse complement strand
CCATTGGCCCAAACGCGCACCGAATCTGAAGCTGCTCCGTGAGCCACAGCTATCGCTGCTGTAGCTGCGACCGCCGGGTCTTGGAAGAGCGAATATCTTACCCTAGCCGGGTCAAATAGATCAGATGGAACATGAAGTGCATCGGAAGTAAAACCGGGGCCAACTCCCGGCAAAACCGCTCCGAATTGCGAAACTTGTGGCGTAATACCTATCGTCAAAGAGTTAGCGTTCACACCGTTTATCGTCATTCCCATAATACCTCCATTTTTTATTGATCAACTTATCCAGCTATCAAAGGATTTTTTAAGCCGAACTTTCTCATGAACGCGGTAATGTATGCCTTCAGTCCGTCTGTCAATTTATAAATCTCCTTGCATAAAGCGGCAGATTCGTCGCGTCTGCCCATCAATGATAGAATGTTCGCCCTTGCATTCATCGCCTGCGTCCGCCTCTCTAACATTTCTTCATCTATATCCAATATATAATGCCCATCACGCTTCTCCACATTTACTGTTATCAATTCCGTGATCGCGCGCTCCGCTTCTTCATATGCAGAAAGCGCCGCTTCAAATATTTCATTCTTGTTTTGCACTCCATCTTTCTTTGCAATTTGGGTCAACATGCGGCCTTCCGCCATCTTTAAATACCATTCTTCAAAATATCGTTTTTCATCGTCCGCAACCGTTGCAAGACTGCCAAGCAGGCCAGCCGATATTTCAAGGCCTATTAGGCCTTCCAGATAGGATATTTTCTCGCCGACTTCACGAAAAAGAGGCTCGCCAGGTCTTCTATCTTCATCGCCCATTAATGTTTCCATCAGAGCCAAGGCTTCGTAGTAAGCGGTATATGCCTTATCGTTTAAATTCTCTTTGCTATAGAAATCTCCCTGCGCTTTCAAAAAATTGAATATGTCTTTATGGTTTCTTCCAGCTTCGCGGCTCCATTTTGCTAATGTACCGTAGGCTACCGCTATAGACTTATTTGAAAGCCCCGAGAAAGCATTATCAGTGTAGATGGCTATCTCTCGTTCCAACGCTTCTTGTAACCTGTCATCACGGTCGGGCGTTCTCAAATCTTGGGCCCTGCTTCGCGCGTTCGTAAAGGCTTTGGCAGCGCAGAACAAATTATTGTCTTTAATCAATGTTTCGGCCTGGGCAACGATCAAGAAATAGCTCTTTTTAATTCCGTCATCCAAATTAGACGCCGCGATAGCTGCCATTTTGAAATGTGCTGCTGCTGCTGCAAAATCTCCACGTTTACGCAATCTACGCGCACGATCGGTGTAAAGGTCAGCCAGCCGACCATAATCACTTGATGCCCTAAACTCTTTTTCCAGTTTGAGAAAACCGGCATCTGTACTCCAGTTAAGCATTCCTCCGCTATCGGCCAAAAGTTCAGCGCCCCTACTTACCTTCGCGCCACCAAAATCGCCGCCGGTTGCAACGTCGTCAGCCAAGACGAACGCCGAAGCGCCCGAAACTTGATCAAAGTTTCTGGCCGCCGCCGCAATTACCTGCGGATCGCTAAATAGCGAATTTCTTATCGCAGCTGGCTCGAAAGAAAAGCTTGACGGAACGCCGAGCGTTCCCGAAGTAAATCCGACAAAACCATTTATTATCGTTCCCATTATTTTCTCCATTATTGTTGGGCTAAAATCCGCCATAAAGCTTCCAGTTAACGCCTTCGCCCAGTTTTTCAACTAAACCGATATCCACGCCAAAGAATTCGGCAAGTCTTTCAACAAGTTTTTTATTTTTCCTGCCAAGTCCGTGCGCCAAAAGCCAGTTTCGTCCGCCGACGCCTTCTTGGATCTTCGCAGGATCTTCACCAAGATACCCGATCAATTCTTCGCGATCGACAGGTAACAGCCTTACCTGATTCATCACCACATGGAGCGAGCCCATATCGCGCCCAGCCGCTCTGGTTATATAATCGACCGCCTTCGTCTTAAAGAGCGCATGGCTGACCGCTCTAATATCCTTTACTTTAACACCGAAAGACACGGCAAGTTCCCTAATTGTGGCATCATGCAGGTCCAACAGTTCAAGTTCTACCGACCGAATCGGCTTGCCAAGCTTTTCACTCGCATTCCGAATGAATTCCGACAATGACTCTGCGTTCCCCTCTGCGGCTTCGCGAACGACCTCCGTGAAGCGCATGTTCGTCCAATCGGTTTCATTCCTCACCTTTTCCGCAAGTTGTGCAACTCCCAAATCCCGATAGTGTGCAAGTTCCGACGCCTTGTCGTGTACAGCGCCCGCTTCATCGCGCTTGCTCATAGAAGCTAATGCCAACGATCTTAAACTCATTGCATCAACCAGCTTTTCTAACGAAGAAAGGTCCAGCTCGAAACGGACTTTGGTTCCCGCGCGGCCAAAATAATAGATCTGCCGTTTGACTACATTTTCCGCATCGGCGAACGATTCAGCTGCCAGATGATTCAGCCCGGCCCTTGTATTCTCATCGCCCGCATCCATGTAATAGCGATATGCCAGTTCAATATCACCAGCGGTCGCTGCATCATGGCCAAGCCGGCAACTTATCTGCGCCGCATATCGGTGCCCTTCACTGCCCATTCCTTCGATAAGTTCTTTCATCTTTGCCGTGGCACGAGCTTTCATTTCATCATATGATACCTTGTCGTCTTCGTCGGCGGTGATCTGAAGATCGATCAAGACCTGTGCTATATAATATGCCTCGTAAGCATTATGCAGAACGTTGGCCTGTTCTTGAGCGGCTGCCTGTTCGTAAGCAGTTGCCTCATCGAATAAAAGAGACACAAGTTGTTCAGGGTCAAGATTTGATTCTTCATACATCCGTCGAGCCTGCGTATATATATTCGCCGCTTCTAAATACTGTTTAGCTTTGACCAATGCGTCGGCCTGATAACAAAGCAAGTTCGCCTTGAAAAAATTCGTCGAAGTGTGTTCTGCAGCGTTGCCAAAGAATGTTGCCGCCTGATCATAATCGCCTTTTTTCATTAACTCTTTGGCCTTGCATTCATAAAGTTGTCGGAGGCTTTTATGATCGTTCGCTTCCAAATAGCGTTTCTCGTCTCGATCCCATCCCCAACGTGTTAGTGGAGGATGGCTAAACCCAGCCGCCGAAAGTCCGGTTTCATTCCTTTTTTCGACCGCACCTCCACCATTGATCCAAGTAAGCGCCGAAACTGAAGCCGCTTCATAATTCGAAGCCACCACCGCCGCAATAACCTGCGGATCTTGGAACAGCGAACGACTTATCGCTGCCGGTTCAAATGAAGCGCTTACCGGAACACCAAGCGTTCCCGAAGTAAATCCCGAAACTGCTCCCGGCACAGTTATTTCATTCGCAACCATCGGCACTGCCGGCACCGCAACGCCGCTTACCAACATGTTAGACGTAATTACTGCCATAATTTTAGCTCCTTTTATTAAACTCCGAACAGAACACGCAATTCTCCTTTTTTAGCCATTAGAGCCCCTTTTTGCGCCATGCCCTTGTCCGGGCCACGTGTATCGACAAGTTCTATCAGCCTTTCCAAGACATATAAATGCGCTCGGCTTAATTCCACCCTACGTTCTTTTGGAACGCCGTAGACGTCAAACGATTCTTCATATTTAGTGAACGCTTCATCTGACTTTTCATAGGCCATCTTTGCCCTATCCCAAAGTTTGGGGCCCATGTAGATGTCACCCAAAGCCACGCACTCGTTTCCAAACTCTAAATTGGCAATTCCATCGCTTTTTAATTCAGCGCCACGCAGATATTCAGCATCGGCTTTGTCATAACGTCCAAGGCTCCTTAAAACACGAGCTTGGGAATAAATAGCCCTTATCTGATAAGTCACTTCGAGCAACTCGGCATAGCTTTCTTCAAGTGATTGGTACCATGCGAGTGCATGTTCCGGATTACCAAGCTCCACAGCACCGTCTCTGACCTCGGCTTCAAGCTTCGCCAGCTCGCTCATTGCTTTATATCGTGTCGCCATATCGTCACGGCCCATAATTGCGTTGTCCTCGGCCGCTTTTTCATACAATTTCGCCGCATCACTGTATCGACCTTCATGCATTGCTGCGCCAGCACTGTTCTGCAAGATCTTCAGTTCCCTTATCTCTTCTTCATTCATTTTTGCTTTGTCATAAATAGCGTCGGCCTGTTTATGATAGTCAGGTGTACGAGCAAGTTCTTTCGACCGCGCGGCATAGGCCATCGCGTCGATGTTGAACCCGCCAAGTAGTTTTTCACGCGCTTCGTTAAGCGCAACTTCCGGCTGATCCGCTGGCAGTCCAACATTCACAAGCGAAAGATAACCCATCTCCGCCGCCGCCGCTCTCTCGTCGTCGGACGATAACTGATTCGATTCTATCGCCTTTCTATAGCAAGCAATGGCAACGGGCAAATGCCCATCGCCTCCCAGGCTAGCAAGATAGCGGCCACGGGCAAGATTTACCAACGCAACACTCGTAATATTTTCAGCTTCGGCGCCGATGTTTTCCGCGACATCCAGGAATTCATTAACGCCATGATGGGGCCTGTCCGACGATGTAAATACACGGATGATCATGGACCTCCAAAAGTCCGCAACGACCGCCATGCTCCTATAACCATTTTCTCTATACATCCCTTCCAGACGAAGCAATCTGGGGCCAAGAATTTCAAGCTCAATTTTTCCATTGGCGATCGATCTTTCTACGTAGGCAAGTATCTCACTTTCGCCATCGATACCTACGGGTTTGATCAGATAGCCGATAAGATCGTTAGGCGCGACACTTCCCCGCGCACCAACCTCCGAAAGGGCCGATACCGGTTTAGCTGTAAAATCTGGCGCGTTGTCGGCAAATAGCGCCGCTCTGGGAAATGCCGGCGTTACGCTGCCGAGCCCCAAAGCAACCGCAGTTGCAACTTCTGGCGATGCAACAAGTGCGCCGGTCATCGCATTTGTCACCTGCGTAAAGCTTGTGAACACATTTCCAACCTGCATTGCTGTCATAAACTTGTTCCTTTCATTTTTTTATATATTAAACGCGCAGCTGCGACCGCTGCCTTAAATGCATCTGCCATGCTTCCGCCAAGATCAAGCGAACGAGAATGTGCGGTTACCGCCGCGGCCAGCACTTCGAAGATAAGCACCGAGTCGGCCTTTATTATATCTCCGATGACAGGTTCTATTACGCTTAATATTCTGCGTTCGGCAGCGTATTTGACCAAACTCTCGACGGAATTAAGAGTTAGGCCAAGTGGTTTCAACTTTTCCGCAAGCTTTTCCACATTTCCTGTAAGATCTGTCCCTTCAAACTTTTCCATGAACAGGTGTTGCAGCGGCACAACTCCGGATAGTCCCTCGAGTTTTGTGTTCACGGGTATTCCATTTTCCTCAAGTATTTTCTGCCACCTTGCATTAATGTCTGTAACCAGTCCCTCATCCTCTACAACTTGAATCGCGGTCTTGATTGCATAGGCATATACAACACATGCTTCAAGCATATTCTTCGAATGAACAAGTGCATCGCCAAGCTCCATCCACATCTCCGCATATTCGCGAACAAGCGAACGTAGTCGCCCGTATGTTGATCCTTCCTGCGACGATTCCTGGTCAAGCGCCATGTCGATAGCTCGTTCATAGTCAGATCGCGCAGTATAATATTTTCCTACTCTCCTTGCCCGCCTAGCGTTATTTGTTCTAACGGATGCCCAATCTATTTTTGACCTGCTGGCCAAACCAGTTTGATGATCCAGCATCGCGATCATTCCGATCGCTTCCCTAACGGCCTCAAGCATCCCGCCGGTCCCCGCCATTTCAAGGGCCAGCGCCTTTTTCCAGTAGAGATCGCTCCCCTCCGGATACCGACGAGCAGTTTGATTATCGACAAGCCATTGAAGACCATCCAAAACATGAGCATGCCAGTGGAACATATCTACTTCGGGCCCGGTGGGAAGTTCAAGATCCCTTAGTTCAGCTTCGTGTCTTGTGAATTTGTCATCGGCCATGACAAGGATCGTACGGGCATGTACCGCTAGCTCACTATCATATTCACCATGTATGGCATGGTCACGTCCTGAATCCTTCCAAAGTTGCAAATATTCATCGCCAAGTTTTGACAGTTCGAATCCATACCGCGAATTTCCATCCGCGTCGCTTATCCATTTACTTACGATCCTAGCTCCGCGCAGATATGCCGCGTCGGCATCATCGTATTTTTTAAGCCGCCTTAGAACGCGCGCCTGCGAATAGAGCGCCATTGCATGCGGTATAGGCTTTATCCATTCGCAATATTGAGACTCAAGTCTTTTATAGAAACCCAAAGCTCTTTCAGGATCTTTAATTTCTATGCGCCTTGTTAACGCCTCTGTATCCGCGCATTCAGCCATTGCTCTTGCCTCTTGAAGTTCTTCGGCCATATTTTTGTTTGCTGCCGCAAGCGCCGAATATATTCTTTCGGCTTTTTCGAATCTTCCCGCGCGCATTGCAGTCCCTGCCCGCATCGAGAGAATGGCCCTAGCTATGGCAGATTCATCCGTTACAGCTTTGATATCCCGTTCAAAAGCTCCAAGTATCGCAAGTTCATCAAGCGCTTTTTGCCGCTCGACTCCATGTTCTGTTCCGAAAAGTTGGGCGGCCGCGCCGAATGAAACTCTAGCTTCAGCGAAATATTCTGCCATTACAAGGTCAACAGCTTCACGAAAAAGTCGGTCCGGCGTTTTAGTTGTCGAACCAAGCTGTTCCAAGCGGACCGCCGATTCTTCCAGCGGCTGCATCTTTCCAACCTCGACCGCCCTTGAATATTCCTTTGCGGCCCATTCGCCTTCGCCTTTACTAACCAGATATCTTGCGCGGGCCAAGATGACTTTGGTAGCAGATGCAGTATCGCCCTTCTTCAAATAAAGTGATTCAGCACGATCGAAGAATTCTTGGGTATTTTTTGGTTGACGTGTCCATCCTATGAGCTCAAGCGTACCGGCCCAAAAGCGTACTTCTTTAGATTCTTTATCCAGCAATTCAAGTTTATATAGATCGGAAAGTCCATCAAGCGCATACCAAGCTTCTTCCATTTCCCCTTTTGCAAGATATTCTTCGATAAAAGCCATTCTTTCCTTCTCTAAAGGAGTTCCCGTATCCGGCTTAAACAAAAAACCGGCAACCGTATGAGTTACGCCACCGAATGTCACCTGATCGCCGGTGGTCGAAAGTGCCGATACCGGTTTTGCTGCCGAACCTGGCTCTCCGAAAATTTTTGGAGCCGTATCGGCAAATAGCGTAGCGTTTGAATAAACCGGCGCATTGCCGCCAATTCCCAACTGCACCGCCATGGCAACTTCGGGAGATGCGGCAAGTGCTGCCGTTGCAGCTGCAGACGCCGTTGCAAAAGTAAAGTCTACCGGCACACCCAATGCCGGCAATGGCGATCCAACTAATAAATTTGTTCCTGTCATATTACTTTCTCCAATCTTATTATGTCGCCGAAGTTCCGGCTGCCATTTCAATGATCTTTAATGCCGTTGCTTCTGTAACATCCAAAATATCCTGCATCTGCCTTAAAAGTTCTGGGTCTCTTGACCTGATCAATCGTTCGAGGACTTCTCCTTCGATACCGATCAATCCGCTCCCTAATTGATGAAATGACCCGGCCACATAATCGAGAACCGGATCAAGATAACTCTTATCTCCTCCGGCCAATTTTTCAGCGTAATCTCGATTGGCGCTATTGAACAATCCATGATCTTCAAAAAGTTTACGGATCCCATCCTCGATCCCTCTGTTAAAGAAAGGGTCACCGCCGTCCAGAAGCGCATTTTTCTCGCCAGACTTGGAACGAGCTTCAGATTCGGCAAACATGGCCCGAGTTCTAAGTTCCATCATAGCACTATCCAAACGAAAGTCCGTGCCGCTACGAATACTGAAATAGGCGACCGTCTTTGAAATGCTCCTGTAGGCGCGAAGATAATCGTCCGCCGCAAGTCTATATCCAAAGCGTTTTGCGCCAGCATCTTCGCTCTCTTCGGCCAACCGCTCCTGCAATGCGCCCTTATCCATTAAGATGTCGAACTCCCTGCGGTGAGATCGACAAGCTTTGGCGGCATCTGCAAGCTCATTCAATACATCTATTGCATCTCTTAACGGCAATAAAGTTCCATAGGCATCTGCGGGAACGTTCTTTGCCACGTAATAAGATACAAATGCTTCGCGATTCATACCAAGTTCTTTATAGATATTTCCCTGTTCGATCAGAAGTTGATCTCGTTTGTCATCTGCAGAACCTTGCGCCTGTTTGCCAAGGACAGTTGCACGTCGAAGCTTAATTGGGGCAGCATCTAGGCCAGCCTTGGTATAAGCTTCGATCTGGGCCGGCAATACAGCCATGAAAGCTTCCACATCACCTCTATCCGCTAATTCTGCGGTAATATCCGCAAGTCGCTTCGCTATTTCAGGATATAAACTATTGTCTGCCTGACCGGCCAGCACAAGCCAATCTTTCTGCAGCTTAAGCCAGATAGGGATCGCATCGGCAAACCTTGTTCCACTTGCACACAAGATCGACCTACCTGTCATGGCAACCGCTTCCATAAATTTGCACTCTCTCGCAAGCCTCCACGCCTCTACCTGATAGGTTGCAGTAAGACTACCAATATCGCCCATCCCTGTATAAAGATCGACCGCTCGTTGGAACGCCCCATCAGCTGCCAAAAGAGCTGCCGCGGGTTTGCCTGCCTCGGCGCCCGGACTTTGTGCTCCGAAAATTTTAGGAGCCGTATCTGCAAACATCGCGGCCCTCGTAACTGGCGCTGCACCGCCAAGCCCCAGCGCAACCGCCGTTGCAACTTCGGGCGATGCGGCCAAAGCGTTCGTTGCAGCTGCAGGCGCCGTTGCAAAAGCAAAACCTGCGGGCGTTCCAAGGTTTGGTAAAGCAGCGCCAACGCTCGTTTGTAAACCAATCGGTAGATTTGTCATGCCGCTCCTCCTAAATGTTCGTTTATTCTTTTCGCCAATTCTCTCATTTCAGCGTCATCGCTTAAATAAAGTGCGCGCAAAGTTTCGTAAATTCTTTCCGATTGCAATTCCATCGCTTTCACTATTTGATCTTGCCTTACACCCACTAACCGCGAATTCGCATCCAAAAACGCTTCTATGGCTCCGGGCCTACGATCAAGAACTCCACGAATTTGCCCATCCAAAAGTTCGTTCGTCCAGCCAAATTCGTGATAGAGACGGCCTCGATTCGGCGAAGCCTTGGGAGGAAAAAGATCATCGGCTGAACCTTCGCCAAAGTCCCGCAACTTGTCGGCCCTGACATTTATGACAGTGTAAGATGCTATATCTCGCGCCGCCATGCTTGCCTTTGCCTGAAGGCGCAAGACATCGGCCTGTCGTGCTATTTTTGCCTTATTTTCGTCGTTACGTACGAATTCAGAACTGCGGCCGTCGAAAGTGAAATGGATCGTTCTGCCATAAGCCTTTGCAGCCAATCCGTAAGCTTCGGCGGCATCTTCGGCGCGGCCGCGTTTTAAATAAATTTCCGCAAGCGTCATGTAAGCTGCAGCTTCCTTTTCAAAATCGTGGCGCCGTCTTGCGTCTTGCGCATATTTTATGAACAGATCTACTAATGCTGAAGAAACAGAGGGCCTACGATTCTGTAATGCCTTCTCGTGGTTCGTTAAACATTCTCCCGCGATAGCTCCCCAATTCGGTTCATTCTCTTTTTTCTCTCTTGCTTCGCCCAATTGCTTGGCAATATCCATCGCCTGCATCGCATTTTTCATGCGCGCATCTTCGCACATCGCCCAGCATTTACCAGCTGACTTGCGCGAGCCAGATCTTTCAAGCGCCGATTCGAACGCCTTATCGGCGGCCATGGCCCTTACCATAGCATCGGCTAAAAGTTCATTTGTCGGTTTAAAAGTTCCTATGCGCACCCGTCCAATGCGCAATAGACTTGAAGCCCATTCAGATTGCAATCTTCCCATTTGAAAATAAAGATCGGCACGAAGGTTCGCGTCTTTTTCAGTTTTAAGCATACCTCGAATAGCATCGGCGGCTCTGATAAAAGCCAGCGTCATATTTTTAAACTCTTGTCTGGCATCCACCGTTTGACCGTTCAATAGGCACGAGACCGCTTTCTTTGCTAAAAAATGGCCCTGGCCCGCATACAGTTCGGCTTTGTCTCGTTGGTCGATCAAGAGATCATCGACAGCAACGGCATAAACATCCAGCGGTTTATTGTAAGAAATTTGTGCTATAGTTAACGCATGACCGCCCACTGCGAATGCTTCGTCGCCTTTTTTCTCGAAATCGCTGATCCTCGTCAGCCTATTCAATAAACTAGCAGTGTCAGCAGAAATTGAACCAGCGTTTGTAGCTTCGGCCAGCAAAATATTATTTGGCCTAGAAGTGGCCGTAGGTCTATCCGTGATCTGCGAAACATTACCGGCAAATAGCGCGGCCCTTGTGGGTGGAGCTGATGAGCCAAACCCCAAAGCAACCGCAGTTGCAACTTCGGGCGATGCAGCAAGTGCTGCCGTTGCAACAGCAGGCGCGGTGGCAAAATTAAAACCTGCCGGAACGCCAAGTTGATTTGGAAAAATTGTACCTACATTTAACTGCATGCAAAATCTCCTATCTTGTTAAGTGTCGAAT
>CAIPVD010000001.1 GCA_903868375.1 uncultured delta proteobacterium | reverse complement strand
GTTGCGGACGGCGGGGACACCGTTGAATGCGATATCCACCGAGTCCTCTTCCACCTTCGCCTTCGAATAGCCGAGCGCATCCATAATCCGTCCCCAGTTCGGATCACCACCGCACCAGCAACATTTCACAGGTCGACCAAAGAGCTTAACAAGGTAATGAACCTAAGCGTTGATAACGCGGTGGCCGATGCGGATGTCGCCGTCCTTGTGGTAGAACCCAAGAAAGCGCCGGACCGCATGGACATCGAAATATTCGAAAAGTTAAAGGACGTGAAGCACAAGATCGTTGTCGTAAACAAGATAGACACGGTCGTTCACGAACCGTGGGGAGTTGTCGTTGAGAGATATTGGAAGGCTTTTGGCGAAACACCTACCGTTGCGATAGCCGCAATAAACGGCCAACATATAGAAACGCTACTAAACAAGATCATAGAGTTTTTGCCGGAAGGTGAACCGTATTATCCCGAAGACCTTTATACTGAACATCCGACAAAATTTTTGGCGGGCGAGATCATCCGCGAACAGGCGATGCTTCTCTTAAAGCAAGAACTTCCCTACGCGCTGGCTGTTGAAATAGAAGCCTTTAAAGAACCGACGCCGGAAAATCCCGCCACAAAGATCAGCGCCGCGCTCGTCGTCGAAAAAGATTCGCAAAAAGGCATTGTCATCGGCGCCAAGGGGCAAATGATAAAAGAGATCGGGACCAAATCGCGCCAAAAGATCGAACAGCTCGTTGGCGGCAAGGTCTTCTTAGAACTCTTCGTCAAGGTTGAAAAAGAATGGACGAAGGATCCTGCAGCAATCGAGCGCTTCGGTTATACAAAGTAGGCATCCCATGAATGAAAGCATCATCAAGAAACTCTCCTGTTTGGACCGCTATCTCACACTTTGGATATTCCTTGCGATGGCGGTCGGCGTTTTAGGCGGCTATTTCTATCCGCCAGTTAAAGACATCGTAAACTATTTTCAGGTCGGCACAACAAACGTTCCGATAGCGATAGGCCTGATACTAATGATGTATCCGCCGCTTGCCAAGGTAAAACACGAAGAGCTTCACGATGTATTCAAAGACTATAAAGTTTTAGGCCTCTCACTTTTACAGAACTGGGTCATCGGCCCAATTTTCATGACAGCGTTAGCGTTGATATTCCTACGAGGCTATCCGGAATATATGGTCGGCCTAATAATGATAGGCCTCGCCCGTTGCATCGCGATGGTAATCGTATGGAACGAACTTGCAAAGGGCGACACGGAATATTGCGCAGGCCTCGTTGCCTTTAACTCAATATTCCAGGTTCTCTTCTATTCCGTCTATGCTTACATATTCATAACGATAGTTCCGACATGGTTCGGGCTTTCCGGCGCCGTAGTTCAAATAACGATCGGCCAAATTGCAAAGAGCGTATTCATCTACTTAGGCATACCCTTTATTGCAGGCTTCATCACACGATTTACGCTGATGGGAATAAAAGGGAAAGATTGGTACGAGCAAACATTCATTCCAAAGATAAGCCCCATAACACTCGTCGCCCTGCTCTTCACCATCTTAGTTATGTTCTCGCTCAAGGGCGAATATATAGTTAAGCTTCCTTTCGATGTCCTAAGGATCGCCGTGCCTCTGTTAATATATTTCGTCGTTATGTTCATTGTTTCGTTCTACATGGGGAAAAAGGCTGGTGCCAATTATAAAAAGACCGCAACCCTTGCGTTCACTGCTGCCAGCAACAACTTTGAACTCGCGATAGCCGTTGCGGTCGCCGTATTCGGGATAAATTCAGGAGCCGCATTTGCCGCAGTTATAGGCCCTCTTGTCGAAGTTCCTGCTCTAATAGGCCTTGTCAATGTGGCCTTATGGTTCAGGCGGAAATATTTTGCCGTCGAGGCACAAGGATAATACCTGTTGACAACAAAGCGGGTCAGCTGCTAGTCGAATTTCTGACAATTTAATAAGCTTTTGGTGTGAAGGGAATGCGGTTTGAATCCGCAACGGTCCCGCCACTGTAATGGATGTTCTACCGGCCGAAATATAGTCACTGTCCCGCTTTCAAGGGATGGGAAGGCAAGGCTGGCGGCAACGCTTAAATCCTAAGTCAGGAAACCTCACATTAATAATCTTTTTATCTTTTGCCCCCGTGGAGAGGGGCTAATAAGATGTTTAAGCGTTTCACATTCACATTAATATTCTTCTTTTTGGCGTGCGCATTGGTTTATGCGGACGATGCCGCTAACTTGGGCGAGATCGAAGTAGTGGCACCGGACATGGCGCCGACACGCGATGAAACAGCCTCGTCTTCGGTCACGAGGCCGACCGAACCGGGGGCAAGTACCACCACGCAACTCATCGAAGAGGCGCCGGGCATTCATATAAAAAGATACGGCTCGAACGATGACACTGCTACATTTTCCATAAGAGGTGCGCCTTCGAATCAGATCAGCACATATTATGATAACGCCCCGCTTTCAGGAAGCGATACGTCGTCGCTCGACTTATCTATAATTCCACCGGAGAACATAGAGAAGATAGAGGTCTATAGAGGTGGAACTCCGGGAAAGGCGGCAGATCCTTCACCTGCGGGCGCCATATTCTTTAAAACTCCATCAAAGCCGGACGATTTTAAACTGAAACTTTCTGGCACCGCAGGTTCATTCGGAACATACAAGGCGAACGTTCAATTCACGCAACCGTTCGAACACGCCTGGTACTTTGCATCGGCAACGCATTCGCAGAGCAACGGCGATTTTACATATGTCGATAATAAAGGGACGATATCCAATCCTAACGACGACGTTGTCGTAAAACGGCAGAATAACGACTACACCGCCGAAAATATATTAACGAAATTCGGCTGGAACGATAGCGATTGGAACATTGAAGCTTCAAACACGTTCTTGCTAAAAAATAACGGCGTGCCGGGGCTCGGCAGTTTTCAATCGACCGACGCACGCCTTGCAACCGACCGGAACTTGAGCGTGCTAAACGGAAACTACGAAAACGTTCGCGGAACCTTCTTCTTTGATTATCTGAATAGCCAGTTCAGCGACCCGAAGGGGCAAATAGGCCTGGGCATTCAGAATAATCAAGACTATACGTATCGTTTTGGTGAAGAGCTCTCGGATACATTCTCGCTTGGAAGATACAACAAACTATTCACATCCGTTTCGCACCGGGGCGAATATTTTCAGCCAAACGATTACGCCGCAGCAAAGACTTCCGGCACCACAAGTTCGCGTCAGCAGCTTGGCCTTTTAGCGGAAGATACGCTCACGATATTTGGCGACCGCTTAACCTTCGTTCCATCGCTTCGGCTCACAATGATCTTTAATAACCTTTCCGGGAACGATCCTTCCTCGCCATCTACCGCCGGCTTTACTAACGACGTAAGCAGTTATCAGCTCTCCGCCAAGGCCGGTGCAAAGTTTCGCCTGATCGACGAACTTTTTGCCAAGGCCAATTTTTACCGCGGATTCAGGAACCCGAATTTTTCCGAGCTCTTCGGCGATAGAGGAAGTTTTCAGGGAAATCCAAAACTGTCACCAGAAAAGGCGATAAACTTCGACGTTGGCCTTTCATACGAACTGGCATCTAAGGGGATCGTTGACCGGCTTCACATCGAATGCACATATTTTAGGAACGACGAGAGCGACCTGATACAATATCTGCAGACATCGCAGTTCACCGCAAAACCGCAGAATATCTCAAGCGCGCTCATTCAAGGCGTAGAAGCAATGGCAAAGGTCGAATGGCTTAAGTACTTTTCAAACTCGATCAGCTACACATTTCAAAACGCAAAGGACACGAGCGATACAGCAACGCGCGGCAACTATCTTCCCGGACGCCCAAGGCACGAGATATGGTTCGACGCCGCGGCGTTCAATGACCTCGGGAAGATATTCGCCGAATACAATTTTCAAAGCGGAAATTTCCTCGACTCGCAAAATCTCGTAATGGTCACGGGCCGAAATATTATAAACGCCGGGATCAC